>JBARCC010000607.1:0-15631 GCA_049793635.1 Maribacter sp.
AATAAACCTTTTTTTCACGAATCTTTTCCTCCCTAAAAAGATAAGGTGCTAGTAGGTCAACCGTAGTACTTGTCATCGCCCAGACATTTCTATGTAATCCATCAACCCATAGCAATCCAGAACGAATTAGTTCTAGATTATTTTTAACTTTCAAGTTTAAAGAACCTATGCCAACGAGAAGAATACTACTGTTATCCATCTGTGCCATGGTTTTCTTTGCGTGTAAGGATACTTCCAAGACACAGCAAAATGGAGTTGAAACGATAGCACCAAAAGGTATCGACAATATCGTTTATCAATGGGGACAAATGGCCTTGACCGCAACAGCGAACGATACGGAAAGATTTAAGCCAAGGCCAACGATTACCTCTAGATATTTGGGCCTGATTTTCGTTTCAATTTTTGATGCTTGGTCACGATATGACGAAAAAGCGATTCCCGTTTACCTCAACCATGTAGAAAGAACACCGAAAGCAAAACATTCCTTAACGAATAAGGAAATAGCCATAAGCTATGCGGCGTTTAGAACCTTGACCGAATATTATAATGAGGATACCGTGTTGTTTACAGAATTCATGACCGAATTGGGACTTGACCCCAACAACCTTAGCGTAGACCCCAGTACTCCCGCGGGTATTGGTAATCTGGCGGCCAAAGCGGTAATTGAGGCAAGAAAGGGAGACGGTGCCAACCAATATGGAGAGGAAAAAGGGTCTGACGGTGTTCCTTATTTCGATTATGTGGGATATGAACCCATAAATACCGCAGATAAAAATCTTGACCCAAACCGTTGGCAGCCGAAATATTTTTCGGACGGCAAAGGTGGGCAGTTTGCCCCAGGCTGCTTAACGCCCTATTGGGACAAGGTGAAACCGATTGCGTTACGCGCTGGAAACCAATTTAGACCCGGTCCGCCCCCGACCATAGGTTCTGAACAATTGGAAAAAGAGGTAAGGGAAGTCATTGAAATGCAGGCAAACCTTACCGATTATCAAAAGGCACTGGTCGAATTTATGCGTGATGGCCCGCAATCGGTTCAGCAAGCGGGTCACTGGTTGAAGTTCGCCCAAGAGGTTTCAAGAAGGGATGGTCACACCCTTGACCAAGATGTTAAAATGTACTTTTACAATCAAGTTGTGGCAATGGATGCCTTTATAGCAGCTTGGGACTCAAAAATGTTCTATGATTATGCAAGGCCATACGCCTTGGTTCATCACTATTACGAAAACCAAAAAATAAAGGCTTGGGGCGGTGAAGGAAAAGGAATGTTGGAAATAGACGGAAAGGAATGGCGCCCTTATTCCCCAGAAATATTTCTGTGTCCACCATTTCCAAGTTATGTTTCAGGACATAGTACCATTAGCGGAGGATGTGCAGAAGCGCTGAAAATATGGACAGGAAGTGATGCATTCGGTTCTAACGCTACGTTGGTTGCAGGGGCGATGACCGAACCGGAACATATGGGGGATACGATAACGTTACAATTCCCAACCTTCACGGAAACAGGAGAAATGGCAGGCATTTCAAGGGTTTTGGGTGGATACCATATTCAATCGGATAATGTCGCTGGATTGGAATTGGGAAGAAATGTCGCCAAAGAAGTCTGGACATTTTATAAAAAGCATGTTGGGGATAGCGTGGGCATCACTACACGCGCACAGATTTTTCATGTGCCCGCGAGTAAGTAGGTTGGGGGCCATCAAAAGACAATGGGGGGTTACGCTCACCATGATGAAGGGAAGGCAGAACGTCCTCTCCAAAGAGAACCTGATGCTGATGTGCCACAACCTTAGCGGAATTGTAGGCATACGAGACGTAAAAGAGCTGAAAAACAAGCTGCAAAAGTGTACTATCGAACAATCACCTACACGCGAGAGAATGTAGGGTGTTTTGAGCCACTTTCTTTTTCTTGGAAGTGTAGTCTACCACATAAGTACAGGATATAAACTTTCGCTTAGGGCACTATAAATCAAAACAAATCATTTATTTTTATGGGTAATGGGGTTGCGGCGTAAACTTTCGTTGTGAACGATTTAAAACAAAATATGGAAAGGACTTTAAAGAAAACTAGACTCTATAAACATATTAAGTATTATAAAGCAGGCAAAAAGTTATTGAACAATTCAACGTACAGAGCTGTTCAGGAAAAAACAAAAAATGAAATTGAAAAAAAAATAAGTAGAACAGAAATCATCAATTTTTTACTAAGCCAATTCAATGGTGAGACTAATTATCTGGAAATAGGGGTACGCAATCCAGATCATAATTTCTCTAAAATCAATTCTAAGATCAAATACAGCGTTGATCCTGGTATCGAATCTGATCTCAATCCTGCTGACTTTAAAATGACGAGTGATGTATTTTTTTCGAACCTAGACCGAAATAAAATACTTTCGAACGATATAAGGTTTGATGTGATTTTCGTTGATGGATTACATCTTGCCGAACAAGTGCACAAGGACATTATCAACGCTTTAAAATACCTAAAAGAAGATGGTTTTATTGTACTTCACGATTGCAACCCTCCCACAGAATGGCATGCCCGTGAAGATTATAACTACCGCGAAACACCCGCGAAAGGGTATTGGAACGGAACGACTTGGAAAGCTTTTCTAAAATACCGTTTTGATAATCCAATCAAGTCTTGTTGTATTGATACGGATTGGGGAGTAGGTATCATATCAAAAAAATATCCAATAGGGAAAGAAATTAACTCTCAAAATATGTTTTTCGAGTATGCTACCTTTAATGAAAATAGAACAGATATGTTGAATCTAATACCATTTACCGATTTTAAAAAAAAGATATCTAAAACCATTCACAATGCATAATACACGCTATTGAAACAGGCATTTATTCAAACACCGTATAGGTAATGCTTCAGTTCGCCATTCGCACATTAAATGCTATACGTATTTCGATGAAAAAACGAGAACTGACAAATAGCCCTCTTTGGGATGGCATAAAAAGATTGATTACAATGTCTTTGGGATGATCAGCTGTGCATCCGATGAATTAAAAAAAAGGGCTATTAATACGAAGTTGGCTTTCAAGCGGTAGTGCATGTATCCATAAGGTGAGATCCAGCTCAAAACAAGATTGGAAATCATTTTGTTTCTTTCTTATTTTATCTTAACCTTATAGGTTTGGAAAGCAAAATAATAGATTTTTTAGGTAGGCCAACGCCTTCGAAAACGAGTAATCGGATAAATGCAAATGAATGTGAAGAAAATTAATCCACATGTTTTACTGATAGTGCTCTGCTCCCTGTTGCATATTACCTGTGCATCAGATGAAAAAAAGAAGCATAGTGACAAAAAGCCACAGATAAAAAACCAGCAACTTAAAAATATACCCCCACATGAGCACACGCTCCTAATCACTAAACCGGATAGCCTTGCTACTCCTACGGGAATGGTCTGGGTGCCCGGAGCAAAATTCGCCCAGGGGGCAGTCGCGCAGGATAAGATGGCGATGGACCATGAGAAACCCGCCATCGAAGTAATGGTAGATGGCTTTTTCATGGATGCCACGGAAGTGACCAATGCGCAATTCAAGACATTTGTAGAGGCGACAGGATACGTTACGGTGGCGGAACGGGCGTTGGATTGGGAGGAACTGAAGACCCAAGTTCCCGTGGGTACCCCAAAACCGCACGATTCTATTTTAAAACCAGGTGCGTTAACCTTTAAAAAGTCAACATCTAAGCTCAGTAATCTTTATGATTTTTCACAATGGTGGAACTGGACCATTGGTGCCAATTGGAAACATCCCAACGGTCCAGGCAGTGGTATCGCCGGGAAAGATAATTTTCCGGTAGTACAAGTGGCTTATGAAGATGCATTGGCCTATTGTGAATGGGCAAAAAGACGTTTGCCTACCGAGGCGGAGTGGGAACTTGCATCACGGGCTGGGTCTTTCGGCACTACGTATCAATGGGGAGACGATGTCACCCAATTAAAACAAAAAGCGAATACTTGGGAGGGCGATTTCCCCGTTACCAATCTCAAGACCGATGGTTTTGAATTGAGGGCTCCGGTAAAATCCTACCCACCAAACGCTTATGGTATCTATGACATGGCGGGCAATGTTTGGGAATGGACCAGTGATTGGTACAATGTTGAGTATTACAAAGAAGTGAACAGTCAAGGGGTAGCTTTGGTCAATCCTATAGGGGCAACGGGTCCGCTCACCCCCAATAATCCCTTGGCGAAAGAGAAGATAATAAAGGGCGGTTCTTTTCTATGCAGTGCGTCTTACTGCGCCAGCTATAGAGTTTCTGCCCGTATGGGTTCGAGTATGGATTCTGCCTTGGAACATACCGGGTTTAGAACGGTCGCCACTGTAGCCATGCTTCAGCCTGAATAGCGAAGAAATCTTATTCGAAATAGTTTAAAAGCTGGTCCAGCTCAAGTGTTTTTGTGCGACTGATGGGGAGTTTTTTATCCCGAATTTCAATATATTGATGGTTGTACCGCTCTATCATTTTCAGATTTACAATATAGGATTTATGAATTCTGAGGAAAAAGTCTTTTTTCAATTTTTTATGGAACGCGGTCAAGGTCGATAGAATAACGAGATTACGCTGGGGAGTAATGATTTTTACATAATCACCCAAAGCTTCTACCCAGAGAATATGGTTTACGTTCAGCGCTACTTGCTGTAGGTTATGTTTTACGACGAGGGTGTTCTCCGGAAGTTCAGATTCAAAGAACTTTGCCCTATCGAGCGTTTTTTGAATGGCGGTTTCGAACCTTACCCTCCCATATGGTTTTAGAAGATAGTCGGTTACTTGGTAATCAAAGGCATTTAAGGCATAGCGCGCATGTTCACTGGTGATGATAATCTGTGCGCTGCTTTGTAATTGTTCCAAAAATTGAAGTCCGTTCAATTGGGGCATTTCCATATCCAGAAAGATAAGGTCTACCGAAATTTTGTTTAATTTTTTGAGCGCTTTCGCACTGCTCGAAAATGAGCATACTAGCCGTAATCGCCCATTTTTAGCGACCGCTTTTTCCAAAAGAATACGGTGAACGTTAGCATCTTCCACAATGGCACATCTCAATATTTTCATTTCATCTACGGTTACTGTTCTCATCAATACCTACGGAAAAATGGCCAAAGGGTTCACAATGAGCTATACTATTTGATACGGTGCATACCGAACGAAACCTCCTTTCTAAAGCAATCGATATGGGAAGCTGTAATGGTCGTATCAAAACTTTTGATAACTTCATGGTAAGTTTTTTGTTCAAAAAGCTACTTTTGTAATGGAAGAATAAATGAAATAACTGAGAGTATGTCTGATAAAATAGAACGCGTTAAAACACTGATCATAGGATCTGGCCCAGCTGGGTATACGGCAGCCATTTATGCGGCCCGAGCCGATTTGAAGCCGTTGATGTATACCGGTATGGAGCCCGGTGGTCAATTGACCACGACTACGGAGGTGGATAATTTCCCAGGCTATCCCGAAGGTATCGATGGCCCCACCATGATGGTGCAACTGCAACAGCAAGCGGAACGTTTTGGTACAGAGGTCCGTATTGGGATGATTACATCGGTGGAATTTTCAAAGGAAAAGGGTGGGATTCATAAGGTAGTGGCAGATGGCGAAAAACACATTGAGGCCGAGACCATTATCATCTCTACGGGAGCATCCGCAAAATATCTGAATATCCCAAGCGAGCAACGGTTACGCGGTGGGGGCGTTTCTGCCTGTGCCGTTTGTGACGGTTTTTTCTATAAAGGCCAAGATGTCGCCATTGTTGGAGCAGGGGATACCGCGGCGGAGGAGGCTTCTTATTTGGCCAATATCTGCAATAAAGTAACGATGTTGGTACGTAAAGACCATATGCGTGCCTCAAAAGCGATGCAGCATCGTGTACACAGTTTAAAGAATATAGAAGTTCGCTACAACACCGAAGTGGATGAAGTGTTGGGGGACCAAGTCGTTGAAGGTCTTCGGATGGTCAACAACGAGACCGGCGAAAAAGATGAAATTGCCATTACGGGCTTGTTCATCGCTATCGGACATAAACCCAACACCGATATCTTTAAAGGTCAATTGGATATGGATGAAACAGGATATCTGATTACAAAAGGAAAGTCTACCAAAACAAACCTGCCGGGGGTCTTCGCCAGTGGTGATGCTCAGGACAAGGAGTACAGGCAAGCAGTTACCGCCGCCGGTACCGGCTGTATGGCGGCCTTGGATGCGGAACGTTATTTGGCTTCAATCGGGTCTGTAGAAGAAGCCGTTGCTGGTCAGTATAATTTATAAGGAATTTTTAGTGTTGCTGAACGCTACCGGATGAGGTTTGATGTTCCTATAGGTAAGTCAATATAACTAAGAACTCGTTTAAACTTTTTCTTTTACCTGCAAATTTCGCATTTTGTGCGCCTGTTTCGACATTTTTATCTGCCGTAGCGTTGCTATGACATCAAAAAATACCATCACATGCACATAAAAGCCTTCATTTTCGGTTCCAAACAAAAAGTTTAAACGAGTTCTAAACCAAGAAGCGCCATTTCCTTTGAAATGGCGCTTCTCTTTTATGCTAACAGCGTTAATCTATTCTTTTGTAATTTTCGGAGAAGGTTCTGTTCCCCTCTTCATCCAGACTAATTTGACTAAAACGGTCATCTTCCAATTTTAGTTCAAAAGCAAAAATACGGAGTGTATCCATGGCGGCGATCATTTCGTTATCGCCATATTCTATGGTTTCAATGAGCTGGTCGTCCACAAGTTGATAGGAGCCATACCCAAATCGACCGATTTTGTCCTTAGGCACATACCGCGTCCACATGATTTTACCGTTATAATACATCTTCACCTGGCGGTAACCGTCGGTCGTCGGCACGGTATCGATAACATTTTGGCCGTCGTAATTGTAAAAGCTTTCCAATTCCCAAGTTCCTTCAATGGTATGCATGGGTTCTTTCTTGTCGACATGGATAGTGGAGGCGGAGACGAATACCACTAACATCAACATCAATCCTAGTATTTTTTTCATGATTGTAGTGTTTAAGTTTGTAAATCAGTTGTTTAAGCACTAAAAAGGTACAAAAATAATTTAGGATTTTTTAATAAATTACATTTATTATTATGAATTATACAGAATATAAACTTTATCGTTAAAGAATGCTCAGCGTGCAGCGTTGAAGTCGTTTAAAACCGAGGAAATACGCTGAACGTCCTTGACCGTATGTTCGGCATTGAGAACGATACGGCTCATTAAAGCGGATGCTTCGGTGGGATACCTAAAATTGGTGGTAAGGATTCCGTTCGTTTCGAGATATGTTGCCAATGTTTCATGCTGAAAACTAAAACTGGGATGGTCGGGTACAAATGTGAAGCGGGAAAGATGGGCCACCGATGCTGTAAACAAGGCTACACGCTTCTTTAAAAGTGCTCTCTTTTTCCCACAAAGACCATGTGCATGCTTTAGGGTCGCTAAAGCAGCTGGCGCAGCGGGACTAGCACCTCCAAAAAAAGGAGTATCGCTTAGTTTCTGAATACGTTCGCGAGTTGCGAAAATGGCTCCTGCCTGCACACCAAAGCCTTTCCCCAAAGAGCAGGATACGATAAGTTCTTTTGGGCGTAGCGCCTGTAGAAACTTGAAACTTCCTTCCCCTTGTTCTCCGGTTATACCGATACCATGGGAATCGTCTACAACGACGATGATTTTTTCTAGTGGCAGGCTTCGGAGCGCTTCGTATTCGGGAAAGTTCTCGCCGTAAAAATCGATACTGTCCAAGAACACGACCGGTGTTTTAGTTGGATGCTTTGAAATGTGGTTGCGCAGTACATCCCAATGTTTGTAGACGGTCGCTCCATTTCTGTAGAGTGCGGAATGCGTATTCGGGGCGTAGTGTAACGCATACTCCCCAGTGCTGAATCCATCGCAGAGCAATTGCCCGGCCAAATACCCTGAGGACATGGTGATGCAGGCCTCGCTTCCCACCAAATGCGCAAGATAGGTCTCCACCTCCTCAAAGAGCATGATCTGAATGTTCGATTTTCGTGACGCCCCGTAACCTGTGCCGTATTTTCGAATGTTCTCAATGAACAATTCTTGAAACTCTGGGTCGGACTGTAGCCCTAAATAGGAGGTACCCCCAAAATAAAGAAACGCTTTTGCGTTGATGGAAATCTGCCGGCCGGGGAATCCGTCAATAGGGATCATTGATCCAAAAGCGTTACCCCGCTACCTCCTTCGGTCGGGAAAATTACAGTTCCGTCCGGTTCGATGATAACACCTTTCGCGATATCTGATTTTAGCAGTAAGGCCCCGTCCATATCCACATAATCCAATTGTGGTAATAGTTGCGCAATCGCCGATATGCCCACGGTAGATTCGGTCATACAGCCGACCATGGTTTTCATGCCCAATGCTTTTGCTTTTACAAGCATCCGCAGGGCAGGGGTGAGTCCCCCACATTTGGTCAGTTTTATATTGATCCCGTTAAAATGGAGGGCGCATTTTTCAACATCGCTTTCCACGATACAACTTTCATCTGCCATCACGGGCAGAACACTATGTTGCATCACCATTTCCATACCGTGCCAATCATCGGCCCTGAGCGGTTGCTCTAAAAACTCTACCCCCAGCTCCTTGAGTAAAGGGGCGTTGTTAATGGTTTCTTTTGGCGACCAAGCGCAATTGGCATCGACCCTAAACAGGGCTTCGGTATGGTTTCGTAGTTCCCGAACGATTGCAACGTCATCTTCAGTGCCCAATTTGATTTTATAGATCGGCCATGGCATTTCGTTCATTTTGGCCACCATCTCCTTGATCGTCGCTAAACCTATGGTGTAGTTCGTTGTCGGATACTGCTCGGTAGACGTACACCAAATTTTGTGAAGGGGCATTCCCTTTATTTTCCCGTAGAGGTCATGGGCGGCCAGGTCCAAGGCACAAAGGGCAAAGTTGGATAGCCCTTTGTTCACCAAAAAGGCATGTAAGATTTCGGGCCGTGTAAACTCGAATTGTTCAATATCCTTTTGAACAGCCCTAATTTCATCCATCATGCTTTGGGTGGTGATGTTGTAATACGGATTGGAAGTCGCTTCGCCGTAACCGGTTGTCCCCCCTAAGGATAAGGAGGCGATCAAGGTATCCTGAACATCATGGGATTCTCTTGAAATGCTAAAGGTATGCTTTAACGGTAATACGTATTTTTTCAACTGTAATTGCATAGGACTAAGATACAGATTAGCCCGAAACAAAAAAACGTATTTTCTGGATTTTGAAGGGAGTTTTATCTAGTTTAATAATGGTTTTAAACGTAAAAAGAAGGCTGTGTAATAGGTAATTTTTTTACACAGCCTTCTTCGCTTATTTTGATTGATGGACGTTTTTTGGTCCTAATATTGATGAACGCTTCCGGAAACCGATTTGTTCTTTTTAACATTGGGCTCGCCTTTATAGGATATATTGCCACCACTGCTGGCATCGGCGGTCAAATCATCCGAAACATGAATGCTCACATTGGCACCGCTACTCGCGTCTGCATTGCAAATTTTGGTCATTAAATCCTTAGCCCTGACCGTTGATCCACTACTGCCATCCACATACACTTCTTCGGCCGATCCCGAAAGCTCTATGTTGGCCCCGCTACTCGCATCGATATCCATTCGATTGGCCAGGACCTCTGCGTTTAAAACGGCACCACTGCTCGCGTCGAGTTCCAACTTATCCGCCGTTATTTTTGATGATGCGGTCAAATGGGCTCCACTAGAGGCAAAAAGACCTTCAACCTCCGGCAGGGTAACATATACCTTTTTAGTGGATCTACCGATATTCTCGATAGCGTGAATTTTTAATTTACCATTGCGGATATCGGTGCCTATCAAATCGATGATGTTCTCGTCGGCCTCCACAGCAATGTCAAAATCGGTTCCTTGGGTGACGTATACTTCTATCCCCTCAGATGCGTCGACCATGGTAAACTCTTCCGTAATCTCGCGCGTCTGTTCGACCACGTTCCCGTTCCCTTTTTCCCCTGTACCGAAATTCCCCAGGTTGAGGTCAAAGCCGCAGGAGGATACGATGAACGCTAAAATAATTGCCAATGTAATTCTTACCAGTGTTGTCATGATTGTTTGTTTTTAAGTTGCCCTAGGGCAGATAGATTGATGTAAAAGTGTTGTTTTTTTGTATAGGATCCGATTAATAATTTCTGAATTGTAGGATAAGGTGTGTGAACTGTCGTTATTGCTTATCGTCATTGGCTTTGATCTTGACCCCGTTCGAATCCACTTTTAGGGTAAAGGATTCTCCGTTATCCTTGACATCGATATCGATGCCTTCTTCATTGATCTTGATTTTACCCTTTTCCCCATTCTCGTTGATGTTAATGTCGATACCATTTTCATTAATATTGATGCGGTTTTCGTCATCATTTTCGGACGAGGCTTCAATTGCGGGACAGTCTTGACAGCGGAGCTCTCCGTTCGCTTGCATCAGCCAAGTGTAGCCTTCCAAGTCATTGGTATCCCGGTCGTTCGTGCTTGACGTGATCCAATGTCGAGTGCTTTCTTGCCGATAGGTCAAGATTTTCCCCGCAGGCACAAAAATATTGACCCTAACCTCTTGGTCCTTAAACTTAGCGCCTGTAGTGGTTAAATAGTCATTGAGCACAATGGTGTTATCCTTCACTTCGTATGCATAAAGAATCTCATCCGCTATGTCCTTCGCTTCCCTATTCGATGGCCCATCGGCCTCCTTACGCACTTGAATGCGGACCAACGAATCATTGGATTTACGTATTCTAAAGCGTACATCGTCGGACACCAATACCTTGTTCCCATCGGTATCGTAGGATATAAACGTATCGCCCATGTGCATATCCTTTTCATAATCATAGGCATCCGTTGAAATGATATGAATGGCCAACGAATCGGTGTAGGTCAACGAAGGCAGTTCCTGTTCTGTTGACTTGCTTCCCGTATAGGCATGTGAGGCGGCTTCGCGTATACCGAATACGATCAACAGGATGATGGAAATCAACCAAAGGCCAAGTAGCGAGAATTTGGCAATGTTTCCGATGGATTTCAAATTGTTTACGAGAATTTTTAATCCTAAGTACATCAAAAAGAAAAACGGAATGCCTATCGCGAGAAAGGCCAATAGGGAGACGATCCAGATGGGGAGATTGGTCGAATTTATGACATTATAAAAGTCGATACCGGGAACATGAATTACGTCTAGGATACCCACCGTGAACATTCCTATGAAAAGTCCGATGAGTGTCGAGGCCCCGATAATCACTAATAGGATTCCGACGAATTTACCGATAATCTTGAAAATGAACATAATGATATCGCCCAGGGTATCGAAAATGGTTTTTCCTCCTTTTTTGACGGTATTGCCCACACGCTCGTAGTCAACACTTTTTACACGATCCGCAACGTCATCAAAACCCTCTTTTACCTTACGCTCTATGTTACTGATATTGACGGTCTCCCCGCCCATATCCAATTTTTCGGCGGTCGTTTTCGCTTCGGGAATTAAAATCCACAGTAAGCCATAGATGAATATAAAGCCGCCCCAAGTGAAGATGGTCAAGAAGATCCATAGAATACGGATCCATAAGGGGTCAATACCAAAGTAATGCGCAAGCCCGGAAGATACCCCGGCGACATATTTTTTATCGGTATCCCTGTAGAGTTTCTTCACCCTGCGTTCTGCCCCATAATTACTTTTACGGGGCTCGTCCTCGAAAATATCCTCATCGATCATATAGTCTTCGGGCTGGCCCATGATGGCGATGACCTGATCTACCTCTTTTTGGGTGATGACTTGTCGTTCGTTTTCCAGTTTCTCGTGAAACAGTTCCGCAATACGTGCTTCGATATCGGCCAGAATTTCGTCACTACCCGGGGTATTTGCAAAGGAGCGTTTAACGGATTCTAGATACCGTTGCATTTTATGATATGCATCCTCATCCATATGAAAGAGCATATTCGCTAAGTTTATATTAATTGTTTTATTCATGATCAGTTGTTTTTAGTGTTGGTTACCAGGTTAGTGGCTTTTCGTAGTTCATCCCAGGTGGTGTCAAGCTCCTTCAAAAAAAGTTTGCCTGTTTCCGTGAGGGTATAGTACTTTCTCGGGGGTCCAGAAGTGGATTCTTCCCAACGATAATTGAGCAGTCCCGCATTTTTTAAGCGGGTCAATAGGGGATAGATGGTTCCTTCTACCACCAGCATTTTAGCGTCTTTGAGCGTTTCTAGAATTTCAGAAGCGTACTTGTCTTTTCCGTTAAGGATAGACAGGATGCAGTATTCTAAAACCCCTTTACGCATTTGCGCTTTTGTGTTTTCTACATTCATAATGTCCTTTTGCTTTTTGTGCAGTCCCTTTTTTGGAGGGGAGTGCTCCATGGTTTCCGTTGTCTGCATGATTGACTGTTCGTTTTTTGTTCCATTACTTCATTTTGATGAATAATCTCATTTAATCCACACCAGTGTGCTATATGCCTAAAGGCTTGATGTGGTCGAAAAAGGGAGGCACGGTGGTATAGCTCGTGGCCCTTCTCCGGGGTTCTTGATTGATGATAGACTCCTAAGGGTGTGATGAAGACCCTGTACGCTAATTCGGTTTAGTGCAAGCTTATAATTCGTGTCATTTGCCATTGTTCGCCATTCTGTTTCCACAGGCCTACAAACCTGCTGTTTTTAGACGGAGTGCCTTCGGGTTCTTGATGGTTCTTGAATTTGTGAAATCCTACGATGACCGCACCATACCCGGGAATCGGACTGACTTCTAAACTTCCTTCCACGACACTTCTGCTCACTTTTCCGCAGATGTTCTCTTTAATGCCTTTCAAAATTTCGACCTTCGAAGTGCTCAGCCCTCCTTGGTCGTGATAGAATTCAATATCCTCGGATAGCAAGTTCGATTGGGTTTCCATATCACAGGCGTTATAGGCATCAAAATAGGCTTTGTCCAACCCTACAACTTTGTCAAAGAGTTCGGAATCAGCGTTATTCTGAGCGATTACTGCGGTAGGCAAAGTGGCTACTATACAGAGAACGATGGTTTTTATAAGATGCATTATTTTATGAATTTAATGGTTATGGGATATTGAAAAGGTTGCCCTTCATTGGTGCGTATGGTCGCTAGAATGGTGTAGACGACATTGATAATAAAGAGGGCCGATTGTGCTACCCCAAGTATGGCCACGGGAATCATCCAGGGACCAAAGAAATCATCACTGTCAAAATGAAAATTGGCACTATTGAATCCTTGAATAGTTGAAAAACTCAAGTGGTCCACGTCAAAAATATTGGGAAGAATACCGGCCAAGACAAAAGGCAGGCTCACCATACCGATAAGAATGGAGTAGAGGAGCAGACTTATTTGAAAGTTCAAGGCCTGTTTTCCGTTATCATCCACAAATTCAGATTCTTTTTTATTCGCCGTCCACAATACCAGCGGAACGATAAAATTTCCGAAAGGGATAAAAAATTTAGAAAATGTACTCGCATGAATGATGGAGGATACGTTTCGTTCGTGTTTGGTGAGTGTTTCTGTCATGATTCAATTCTTTTTTGATGGACTACCTTTTGCCAGGAGGATTGATGAATGCTATTTTTTTTGGTTACATGTATTGATTACCCATTAACTTACTATGCAAATATATGTCTAAAAAAAGGTACTATGTAACGCATAGGACTAATAATTAACAATAATTTAACATTTTAGGATATTGATAATAAAGGCTATTTTTAGCAAAAAATTCGGTTCCCATGGCGATTTCTCCCAGTAAATTCAACACGTATGCGTTTTTTAAATTGCCTTCTGCGTGGTGGTGCGGCGTGCGCTTAAGACATATCGACTCCCAGAAAGCAGTGGTAACCGTTCGCCATCGATGGATCAATCAGAACCCTTTCAATTCCATGTTTTGGGCGGTACAAGGAATGGCGGCCGAGTTAGCGACCGGCGTTATGATGATCGCGCAAATTGAAGCAAGTGGAAGAAAAATTTCGATGCTGGTCGCGAACAATACTGCGAATTTTTCCAAGAAAGCCACCGGTAAAATCACGTTTACCTGTGCCGATGGTCATTTGATCAAGGATGCATTGGAAAAAACGATGGCTACGGGTGAGGGGCAGACCATTTGGATGAAGTCCATCGGTGTAAATGAGGAAGGGGTAGTAGTCTCTACCTTTAATTTCGAGTGGACCGTTAAATTGAAAAAGTAGGAGTTGATTTTTACAAGAATAGCTATGGCTGAAACTATTTTAAATCCAATTATTTTAAAGCGAACAAAAAAGCTAGTGTTATGCGAAAATGCTGGGTTCCCTTTTTAGTCCCGCTATTGGTGAAATGTGCTTCAGATGATTCGGTAAAGGGCTACACCCAAGACAAGAAAACGAAATTGTTCCATTCTCGGATGCCCAAAACCTTCAAGATCACAAGAGTGCAAGCGGTTTATAGTATGTTATCGATGAACAGGGATCAGGCACTGTGCCAACGGCAAGTTCTAATGTGAACGTAGCCTGTAGCGAATATTTTACGGATGGTTCCGTTTTTGACCAAAATCTTGAGGGCACCTCCTTTAACATAAATCAGGTGATTCCTGGTTGGACCGAAAAAATACCCTATTTCAACGAAGGCGGAAGCGGAATACGACTGGTTTCTTCTAGATTGGCAGATGGGAACAGTGGTCGTGGAAGTATACCGGGAGAAGCCGTGCTTATTTTCGAAATCGAGTAGCTTTCCGTGAATTGACATTTTACGATACGTGCTGTTTCTAAGTTGGTTTGAGACGCTACAGGTTTTAAAAATCTTTTGGGGTCTCGTTTGCAAGTCGAGTATTTCGATGCTATCGAAGTGTAACATTTTTGTAAAAGTGACTACCAATCAATATAATTTAAAAACAAAATATCATGAACGCACACGAAATAGATTTTGAGATCTACGGAGAAGAGATGCAATACGTAGAAATAGAGTTAGACCCACAAGAAGCCGTAGTGGCAGAGGCAGGTAGCTTTATGATGATGGAAATGGATATAAAAATGGACACCATTTTTGGTGATGGTTCCAATCAGGACAGCAGCGTGCTGGGTAAAATATTTTCTGCGGGAAAACGCATGCTTACTGGAGAAAGTCTGTTTATGACGGCATTTCTGAACGTGGGTCAGGGCAAGAAGAAAGTCAGTTTTGCGTCTCCTTATCCCGGCAAAATACTGCCCATCGATCTTTCCGAAAAAGGTGGAAAGTTCATTTGCCAAAAAGACGCCTTTCTTTGTGCGGCCAAAGGGGTTTCGATAGGGATAGAGTTCTCTAAAAAACTGGGAAGGGGTCTTTTTGGCGGTGAGGGATTTATCATGCAGAAATTGGAAGGTGACGGTATGGCGTTCGTACATGCAGGGGGTACCTTAGCGAAAAAAGTATTGTTGGCAGGGGAGGTATTGAAAGTGGACACGGGTTGTATCGTAGGCTTCTCACAAACGGTGGATTATGATATCGAATTTGTGGGCGGAATTAAAAATACCGTTTTCGGAGGCGAAGGTCTCTTCTTTGCCACCTTACGAGGTCCTGGAACGGTGTATATCCAATCGTTACCGTTCAGTCGATTGGCAGGTCGTGTGTTGGCGTCCATCCCCAGAGGCGGT
>JBARCC010000608.1:0-3920 GCA_049793635.1 Maribacter sp.
GGATAAACGACAAGAAACTAAGGTTATAATCCGCGTATTCGGGTCCTAACCATACCAAGGCACCGTCTTGCAATAAGTATTTGTCCAATAACCAATTCAAGGGTACGGTAACGGCCAATACGAAAATAACCGCTGCACCTAAACCGATCGCCGTGGCAACTTTCTTCGATACGGCCAAATAAGAACACATTCCCAAAAACACGGCAAATACCATGTTATCGATAAAAATGGACTTAAAAAACAACTCTAAATGCTCTAACATAATTTTTAATTAAATGTCCTTTAATTTTCTTCTACAAGTGCCGGATTTCTGGAACGCTGTACCCAAATGAGAATACCTACCACAATCAATGCCGCAGGAGGAATGATCATGAATCCATTATTCTCATAGCCGGTAGCGTATAATCCTGTTTTACCGATGGGATCACCCAATACAGGAACCCCGAAGAGCGTACCCGAGCCTAACAACTCCCTGAAAAACCCTACAATAATTAAAATAACACCATAGCCCAACGAATTACCGATACCATCCAAAAAAGAACGCCATGGACCGTTTGCCAAGGCAAACGCTTCGAAACGTCCCATAATGATACAATTCGTAATGATCAGACCAACAAACACGGCCAAGGTTTTGCTAAGTTCGTAGGCAAAAGCCTTCAACACCTGATCCACGATAATCACTAACGTTGCTACGACGATGAGTTGTACGATAATCCTGATTTTAGAAGGTATGATGTTTCGCATTAGTGAGATGACCACGTTACCCGCACCTAAAACGAACATTACCGAAATAGCCATCACCAGAGAGGCCTTTAATTCTGCGGTAATCGCCAAGGCCGAACAAATACCCAAAACCTGTATAGTAATCGGGTTGTTATCCGCTAGGGGATCAGTGATTAAATTCGTATCCTTTTTTGTAAGTAGTGCCATATTACTTTGCTCTAATCGTTTCTAAATAGGGTTTGTACAATTTTACGCTTTCCTTAATCATGGCGCTAACCCCGTTGCCGGTTATCGTGGCACCTGCCAAAGCATCGACTTTATTATCCGCTTTTCGATTGTTCAAAGGGTCGTTGTTTCCTTTAGCGACAGAGATTCCATTGTAGATGTCACCATTTAAAATCGATTCCCCTTCAAAATCGTCCATAAAATACCTCATCTTGATATTTGCGCCCAAACCGGGAGTTTCCCCTTTATGGTCAAAATAGACACCTTGCACTACCATCGCATCATCAAGTGCGATAAAGCCCCAAATGGCATCCCAAAGTCCTTTGCCATACATCGGGATGATGTAAAATTTCTTGGCATCCTTTTCCCCAATAAAAACAGGAAGTTTATACTCTTCGCCTTTTTTGATAGCGTTCAATTGCTTTTTCAAATCAATCAAATACGCCTCGTCGTCTTGTGTAATTTTATCTCCTTGGATAATCAATTGTTCTTTGATATAGCTTGAGAATTCTGCCTCGACCTTATCTGTCGGTACAAAATTTACACTACCGGTATCATCACCATTTTCATTGACCCCCATGGCGTAAAGAATATTCTGTTGCTTCTCAAAACGTTCGTTCTCCTTAATCGCCGGACGAAGGCCCGATGCCAGAAAAGCAAGTATCGAACCGACCACGACTACCATAACCCCGGCAAAAATTACCGTATAAACGTTCTTATCTGTATTTGTAGCCATAATTAAACCGTTTCTGCTTTAAGTTCTTGTGCTTTACCTTCCGAATCTTTTGGATAGATGGTAGCGTTTTTCATTCGTTTCATTCTCCTCTTAATGTTCCCCCTGATGACATAATGGTCAATCGTAGGAGCGAATACGTTCATTAACAATATTGCCAAGAACACCCCTTCTGGATATGCTGGATTGAACACCCGGATCATTACGGAAATAAAACCGATTAGAAATCCGTAGAACCATTTACCCTTAGTGGTTTGTGCTCCAGATACCGGATCGGTAGCCATGTACACGATTCCAAAAGCAAGACCCCCTACAATGAGGTGTTTCCAGAAATCGAAGCTCATAAGGCCGTAAAATTTACTAGTCTCCCCTACCCAACCGAAGTCGACTACTTGGTTGAAAATAAAGCCCATGACCAAAGCGCCGATTACCGCACTCACCATAATTCTCCAGCTGGCAATTTTACTGAAAATCAGGAATGCTGCCCCAAGAAGACACAAAAACGCTGAAGTCTCCCCTACAGATCCAGGTATAAACCCAAAAAACATATCGGAAACACTATATTTTGCAGTCATTGCCGCTTCATCGTTCTGTGCAAGATATCCTAGAATGGTCTCTCCAGAAATCGCATCTACATTGGTATTTCCCGCTAAAATCTGTTCTGAACGCTCCCTTGCACTCCACACCCATACTTTATCCCCACTCATCCACGTAGGATAGGCGAAGAATAAAAATGCCCTGATGCTCAAGGCGGGATTGATAATGTTCATTCCCGTACCCCCAAAAACCTCCTTAACGATAACCACTCCAAAAATAACGGCCACGGCCAACATCCATAACGGTGTATCGATAGGTACAATCAACGGAACCAACATACCCGTTACCAGGTATCCTTCCTCCACCTCGTGGCCCTTGATGACCGCGAATATAAATTCCACTAAAAGGCCCACCGCATAAGAGACGACCACTAATGGCAATACTTTAATGATACCGACCCAAAAATTATCCCAAGTGATAAAGTCCCGCATTACGGAAAACTCCTCAGGAAAACCGTTAAGCGCGGAGTAGTATTGATACCCGGCGTTGAACATCGAAAACAATAAAATTGGCAGTAACGCAATGATTACCGTGTTCATTGTTCGTTTCAAATCGTCCGCCGCTTTTACGTGCGTACCTCCCGCGTGGGTAGTTTCGTTCGGTGTAAACAAAAAAGTATGGAATGCGTTGAAGGCAGGTGCCATCTTTTTATCCTGATACTTCAGTTTTAATTCGTGTAATTTACTTTTTACGCTCATTTTTATCCTATTTCTTTTTGCAATAAATCCAATCCTTCTCTAATGATCTTTTGGTGTGGTTGTTTAGAAATACATATGAATTCCGTTAAGGAGAAATCCTCTGGAGCTACCTCGTACAGCCCTAATTGCTCCATTTCATCCAAATCCTTGACCATGCATGCTTTTAACAATTGCATGGGGAATATATCCATCGGAAATACTTCCTCATATTGCCCGGTTACTACAAACGCCCTATGCTCACCATTAGTATTGGTATCCAAATCATACTTCTTCTTAGGCTGCAACCATGAAAACGTGAGTGCCCGCGTTGAAGAAATTTTATCGAAAACCGGTTTGTTCCAACCAAAGAATTCATAATCATCACCTTCGGGAATAACGCTGACCGTATTATTATAGTATCCTAAGTAGCCATCGGGTTTGATTTTGGCTCCGGTAAGCACATCCCCATTGATGACCCTAAAATTTTCTTCGTTTACCCCGCTTGCATATAAAAAAGTAGAAACTTCGGCCCCTATTTTCGTCGTATAGTATTTAGGCGACTTTACCGAAGAACCCGCAAGCGCTACGATGCGTTCGGCATTGAATTTTCCGGTGAGCAAATACTCGCCCATAATCACCAAATCTTGGGGTGAAACGGTCCAAACCAACTCGCCTTTATTGATAGGCTCCAATTTATTGATCTGTGTACCCACCAGTCCCGCAGGATGCGGACCTGAAACGGTGTGCAATTCAATACCCGATAAATTGGCCAGTGGTGATTCACCGGATGTATCTACGGAGACATGCACCTTGCCGGGTGTCATCTTACCCAATGCGGACACCGCAGCCTGCAGCTCCGCCTCCTTACCCTTTAGCACGTAATTCAAATCTGCCTGCAAAGGCCCCGAGGCATATCCTGAAATGAACACCGCTTTCGGCGTCGTATCAGGGTTCGCAATCACATT
>JBARCC010000609.1:0-3096 GCA_049793635.1 Maribacter sp.
CGGTATGATTTTGAAATCACCGATGCCATTCAAGATATTCCGAAAGAAGCTATCGAAGTACTGCTGAACGGCTGAAAGGAAAGTTTCGAGATCGATTCTAAATCCTTAGGGGTTAAAAGAACCTATAAAAACGATTATGAAGGCATCTCCAACTTCATTAAAAATCAGTTCGAAGAGGCGGCCTCCACTTCCATCAAACGGTGGGCGAAAGAATATATGGACAAGATCACCTGTCCGAACTGCACAGGGTTCCGCTTAAAAAAGGAATCCCTTTATTTTAAGATCGAGGACAAGAATATCGCAGAACTCGCCAATTTGGATATTGCCGAGCTTTCTGAATTCTTTTCGGGGCTCGCTGCAAAGCTAGAAGGAAATCAGCTGAAAATAGCAGAAGAAATTATAAAGGAAATCAGTACCAGGATCCAATTTTTGCTCGATGTAGGCCTCGATTATCTTTCCTTGAACCGCGGCTCAAAATCACTATCGGGAGGCGAGGCCCAGCGCATTCGTTTGGCCACCCAAATCGGCTCCCAACTGGTCGGGGTGCTGTATATCTTGGATGAACCAAGTATCGGTTTGCATCAGCGTGACAATGAGCGATTGATAAAATCACTGGAATCGTTGCGTGATATTGGTAATTCGGTCATTGTGGTCGAGCATGACCGCGATATGATCGAGCGTGCCGACCATGTCATCGATATCGGACCTATGGCCGGAAAAAATGGAGGACAAATCATTTCTGAGGGAACACCCCAAGAATTGAAAAACTTCCACACCCTTACCGCCGACTACATGACCGGTGCCAAAAAAATCGAAGTTCCAAAAACGCGACGAAAAGGAAATGGGAAAGAGATTACCTTGACCGGCTGTACGGGAAATAACTTGAAAAATGTAACGGTCAAGTTTCCTTTGGGAAAAATGATCGGGGTTACGGGAGTATCCGGTAGCGGGAAATCGACCTTGATCAATGAAACCCTCTACCCGATCATGAACGCGCACTATTTTAATGGAGTAAAAGTGCCGATGCCCTATAAGAAAATCAAGGGCCTTGAACATATCGATAAGGTCATCGACATCAACCAATCGCCCATTGGTAGAACGCCACGCTCAAACCCTGCAACCTACACCGGTGTTTTCAGCGAAATCAGGTCCTTGTTCACAAAAACGACCGAAGCCTCCATTAGGGGGTATAAACCTGGAAGGTTCAGTTTCAACGTAAAAGGCGGGCGTTGCGAAACGTGCCAAGGCGGAGGTCTACGGGTGATCGAAATGAATTTTTTACCCGATGTGTATGTTGAATGTGAAACCTGTAACGGAAAACGATTTAACCGGGAAACCTTAGAAATTAGATACAAAGGCAAGTCCATCGCCGATGTTCTGGAAATGACCATAGACGAAGCCGTCTCCTTTTTTGAACTTATTCCTAAAATTCATCGTAAGTTAAAGACCATACAAGATGTGGGATTAGGATATATTTCGTTAGGACAGCAGTCCACTACCCTTTCCGGTGGTGAAGCACAACGTATAAAATTGGCGACTGAACTATCAAAACGCGATACCGGCAATACGTTTTATATTTTAGACGAGCCCACGACCGGACTGCATTTTGAAGATATCAGGGTGTTGATGGAAGTTTTGAATACCTTGGCGGACAAAGGGAATACCGTTTTAGTGATCGAACATAACATGGATGTCATTAAAATGGTAGACCATATCATTGACATCGGTTACGAAGGTGGGCGTTCGGGAGGTCAACTCGTCGCAAAGGGTACCCCAGAAGAAGTCGCAAAAGATAAAAAGAGCTATACGGCAACGTTTCTGAAAAGGGAACTGATCCACTAAAACGAAATGGTATTCTTAAAATGAACAGAATATAGATTTAAAAATATATGAGATCAGAAAAACATCATAAGGGTTGGAACGAGATCAAGACCAACGACTCTTGGGCGATTTTTAAAATAATGGGAGAATTCGTCAACGGTTTTGAGCGGATGAGCAAAATTGGCCCCTGTGTTTCGGTATTTGGTTCGGCGAGAACCAAGGAGACAAACCCCTATTACCAATTAGCCGTCGCTACCTCAAAAGCTATTGCCGAAGCAGGATATGGGGTCATTACCGGTGGCGGACCGGGCATTATGGAAGCAGGTAACCGAGGGGCGCACTTGGCCGGTGGAACTTCCGTTGGCTTGAACATTGATCTCCCATTCGAACAACATGACAACCCGTATATTGACGGGGATAAGAGTCTAGACTTCGATTATTTCTTTGTAAGAAAGGTGATGTTCGTGAAGTATTCCCAAGGTTTTGTCGTTATGCCCGGTGGTTTTGGAACCTTGGATGAGCTCTTTGAAGCAATCACCCTAATTCAGACCCACAAAATCGGGAAATTCCCGATTATTCTGGTAGGAAGTGAATTTTGGACCGGCCTTTTGGACTGGATAAAGGGCACTATGCTAAAGGCGGGTACGATTAGCCCGGAAGATTTGAACTTGATCAAAATTGTGGATACCGCAGATGAAGTCGTTGAGATCATCGACTCTTTTTACAAAGGCCATACCATGAGTCCAAATTTTTAATCCATCCGTGGCAACAAAAAACCCCTTTTCATTTCTCTTATATTTCATTCCCATCTTTTGTTTGGGAACGAGTTTGTATTCGCAGTACAGTACGGAACTTACAGTGAATTTAAACGAATACACGAAAGAACTAAGCGTTCGGCAAGAATTTACCTATTACAACAGCTCAAATTACAACCTTGGGGTCATTTACTTCAACGATTGGGCAAATGCCTATTCCGATAAAAACACGGGTCTCGCCAAACGGTTCGCCCAAGAATTTAAAAAATCCTTACATCTTGCGAAAGATAGTGAGCGAGGTTCCACAAAAATAATCAGCGTTGTAGACGACACCTACAAGGGTTTGGAATGGAACCGTACGGAAGGAAAGGACATCCTCAAAGTAACCTTGAACAACATCCTCGCCCCTGGAGCGTCCACTAAAATTTTTATAACGTACACGGTCAAACTCCCTCCCAACAGATATACGCCTTACGGTTATGATCCGAAGGGCGATTACTATTTAAAGGATTGGTACCTG
>JBARCC010000610.1:0-12854 GCA_049793635.1 Maribacter sp.
AATTATCAAGAATATGTTCAATTTTAACCCTATACGAACAATTCATAGAAATAGATGTTAATGAGGGATAGTTACATCGATGTAGCTTGCAAAAGTCTATCACTCTTGCATTACCCCATATTTCGAAAAAAGGGGTTGTAAACTACCTTTGGGTAAGACCGGAAGGCATTGAGAAATGCTATTTGATGTCCATACGAACCTGCCTCGCCGGCAGGCATCGGAGATTCAATCTCCGGTATCGGGGAAACCGCTTTAAAGCATCGTTACCGCATGACTTTATAAAATATAATCTGTACTTACGAAATTTGAGAGTTTCGCCTCCAACAATTGCTGAATAATTTCCGTATTCAGTTCATTGTCCTTGAATGCTACAAACGTTCTTATGGAAAATGACCGTAAGGCATCGTGTACGCTCAAGGTCGCTTGGGCAGAATCTTTTCTTCCGGTAAACGGATATACGTCCGGACCACGTTGGCAAGAGCTATTCAGGTTCACGCGGCATACCAAATTCACCAAGGTATCGATAAGTGGGGAAAGCGCATAGACGTCCTTGCCGAATAGACTCACCTGTTGGCCATAATTACTTTCGGCCATATCCCCTAAGGGTTCCTCGATATCAGAAAATTGCAGGATGGGAATGATGGGCCCAAACTGTTCTTCTTGGTACACCCTCATATCTTTGGTAACAGGATATAACACCGCCGGCCAGATATAGTTATCGAACCGTTTCCCTCCTTTCTTATTCAAGACTTTTGCTCCCTTAGCCAGGGCATCATCGATCAGTTCTTGAATATACTCTGGCTTGTCAGGTTCTGGTAATGGGGTTAGTTTTACACCTTCTTCCCATGGATTTCCAAATTTTAATGCATCGACCTGTTTAGCGAATCGTTCATTAAATTTCGCCCGAACTTCTTCATGTACATAAACCACTTTCAGGGCGGTACAACGTTGCCCATTGAAGGATAAGGTGCCGGCCAAACATTCGTTAATGGTCAGGTCTAAATCCGCATCCGGTAAGATGATTGCGGGATTTTTTGCTTCAAGCCCAAGTACCAAACGCAATCGATTGCTTTTTGGATGTTGGTCCTGCAGGGCATTTGCAGATTTACTATTTCCGATCAAGGCTAAAACATCCACCTTTCCTGTTTGCATAATCGGGGCGGCAACGGTTCTTCCCCGACCGAAAATTACGTTCACCACGCCTTTGGGGAAACTTGTTTGAAATGCCTCCAATAAGGGGGTGATCAAAAGAACACCGTGTTTGGCAGGCTTAAAAATAGTTGTGTTCCCCATGATGATCGCAGGAATCAGCAACGCAAAGGTTTCGTTCAATGGATAGTTGTAGGGGCCTAAGCACAACACAACACCCAACGGGCCTCTTTTAATGTGCGCATACACACCATCATGTTTGGTAAACTTGGCGGCGTTTCGGTCTAACTGTTTGTAGTCTTCTATAGTATCCTCTATATATTCGATGGTACGGTCAAATTCCTTTTGGGAATCCGGCAGTGATTTCCCTATTTCCCACATCAACAATTTGACTACCTCCTCGCGTTTGGTCTTCATCTTTGCCGTAAAGACTTCCATACACTCAATACGGTCTTTTACATGCATGGTTGGCCATACCCCCTGCCCCCGATCATAGGCCTTTAATGCCGCGTTCAAGGCATCCAAAGCTTCTGCTTCCTGCAAATCGGGTATGCTGCCCAATAAAGTGGGTTTATATGCTTTAGTAGAGGATATGGTTGAATAAACAGCGGTCGTATCCCCTTTCCATTCCTTCAATTCGCCATTTACCAAATAATGGCGCTGGTCAATAGTAGCTGTAATCTGAAATGCTTCTGGAATTTTTATCTCGCTCATGGTAATTTAGTGTTTGGATTTATGACTGTCCCGATTATTTTTAAATCGATAATCGAGATTTAACACTACGCCGTTGACGCCGCAATGAAAATTGAATTCTTTTGAATACCCTGTGGGCTAGCCTCGAGGTAATTTACCGACTTTTGGCACAATGCCAACTAGCATCGCACATCATTAAATATACTCTAAACTAGATATTCAAACAAGTCGGGCTTATCGTTTATATAATCCCCGTAAAAATTGTTCGTTTTCATACGGTCGATTAAAGGGTACAGATTCTCCGGATGCTTCAACTCGATTCCAACGACCGCCGGGGCATTCTCACGACTTGACTTTTTCGAGTATTCAAAATGGGTGATATCGTCGGTCGGCCCTAAAATATCCACTACAAATTCCTTTAGCGCACCAGGTCGTTGGGGAAAACGAATGATGAAATAATGCTTAAGCTTACCAAATAGCAATGCACGCTCTTTTATTTCGGCCGTTCTGGTGATGTCATTATTACTTCCACCCACAATACAGACCACATGTTTACCTTTGATGTCTTCCTTATAATCATCCAGCACAGCGATGGTCATCGCACCGGCCGGTTCCACTACGATAGCATCACGATTATACAGGTCAAGAATGGTCTGGCAGACTTTCCCCTCGGCTACGGTGGTCATGGCATATAAATAGTGACTGCAGATGGGAAACGTGTACTCACCCACTCGCTTTACCGCCGCCCCATCGATAAATCGGTCTATATGGTCTAACGTGATGATCTCACCTTTTTCCATAGCCGTTTTCATGGAAGGCGCCCCCAAGGGCTCAACCCCGATGATTTTCGTAGTGGGCGATAACTGATCGAAAACACCGATAAGACCAGAAGCCAATCCACCACCACCGATACACACAAAAAGGTAATCGATCGGTGATTTGGTCTGTTCAATGAGTTCTAAGCCCACGGTTGCCTGACCTTCGATAATTTTAGAATCGTCAAAAGGATGCACGAACACTTTGGCGGTTTCCGATGCGTGCATTTTCGCTGCCAACGATGCGTCGTCGAACGTGTCGCCTTCGAGCACTACATTTACCCATTCACCGCCGAACAATTTGGTCTGTTCTACCTTTTGTTTTGGCGTTACCGAAGGCATGTAAATAGTACCCTTAATTCTTAAATGAAAACAGGCGAAGGCCACACCCTGCGCATGGTTTCCCGCACTGGCGCAGATGACCCCTTGTAACCTTTCTTCTGTTGAAAGTGAACTGATCTTATTATAAGCGCCCCTTATTTTGTAGGAACGTACCCGCTGAAGGTCCTCTCGCTTCAGCAGTATCCTACAATCGAATTGTTTTGACAATCGAATACTCTCTGTTAACGGTGTAATTTCAGAAATTCCCGAAATAGTGTTGGCTGCCGCTCGTATGGCCTCCAACTTGGGAAAATAAGCCAGTTTTTGCTTCGTTTGCGAATTAATTTTTTCTTCCCTAACGTTCATAATCCACACGCAACTCTTTTTTTAAGCTCATTATTTCAATACTTGAATTTCCATTCCGGATAAATAGTATAGCAACCTTGACCCAATTTCATAAACTTTCATTTGCTTATCGAATCCTCTACTTATACAATGGGCTTCATAGCCGTCATGGATGCACGTAAACGGGCACCTACAATCTCAACAGGATGTTCGCGCAAGGCCTTGTTCACTGCGATCAATTGTGCATTATCAACGTCATTGTCCATTTTTTCAGAAAAGTTTTTACCGATAACATCGGTATCGATGTGTTTCATGAAATCGGCCAACAAAGGTTTACAGGCGTGGTCGAACAGGTAACAGCCATACTCCGCCGTATCGGAAATCACACGGTTCATCTCAAACAATTTCTTGCGTGCAATGGTATTTGCGATCAACGGAGTTTCGTGTAAAGATTCATAGTATGCGGATTCGGCTATGATTCCGGATTCGGTCATGGCCTCGAACGCCAGTTCTACGCCAGCCCTTACCATTGCGATCATTAAAACACCATGGTCGTAAAATTCTTGCTCCGAGATATGCTGCTTGCCCGCAGGCGTTTTTTCAAAGGCCGTCTCGCCGGTTGCGGCCCTCCATGTCAGTAAGTTTTTATCGTCATTGGCCCAATCTTGCATCATGGTCTTTGAAAAGTGGCCTGTCATGATATCATCCATGTGTTTTTGAAACAACGGACGCATAATATCCTTTAATTCTTCGGATAATTCAAAAGCCTTTATTTTTGAAGGATTTGAAAGACGGTCCATCATATGGGTAATTCCGCCATATTTCATGCCTTCGGTAATGGTCTCCCACCCATATTGAATCAATTTTGAAGCATACCCGGCATCAATACCCTTCTCGATCATTTTATTAAAGCAAAGTATCGATCCTGTTTGCAACAAACCACATAGAATGGTCTGCTCCCCCATTAAATCAGATTTTACCTCTGCTACAAATGAAGATTCGAGTACCCCGGCCTTGTGACCACCAGTGGCAGCAGCATACGCTTTTGCCTGCTCCAAGCCTTTGCCTTCAGGATCGTTTTCTGGGTGTACCGCAATTAAGGTAGGTACACCAAATCCTCGTTTGTACTCCTCCCGAACCTCAGAACCCGGACTCTTGGGTGCCACCATGATGACGGTCAGGTCTTTTCGTACCTGTGTGCCTTCCTCTACAATATTAAAACCATGTGAATACGATAAGGTCGCCCCTTTCTTCATGAGCGGCATTACAGCACCTACTACGGCGGTATGTTGTTTATCTGGAGTAAGATTAATGACCATATCGGCAGTGGGAATCAGTTCTTCGTACGTTCCTACCGTAAAGCCATTTTCAGAAGCATTTTTATAGGATTGTCGCTTTTCAGTAATTGCGGCATCACGCAGCGTATAAGCAATGTCCAACCCAGAATCTCTCATGTTCAACCCTTGGTTCAACCCTTGCGCACCGCAACCCACGATGACTATCTTTTTGCCTTTTAAAGCCTGTACCCCATCCGTAAATTCGGACGAATCCATGAACCTACATTTGCCGAGTTGCGTTAATTGATCTCTTAGGGATAGTGTATTAAAATAATTGGCCATTTTAAAATTCCTTTTTTTTGATTATTGATATGATTAGTTGATCTGAAATTCTTTGAGTAGCGCAGAAATCTGCATTTCATCTTTCGTTACCGAAATTCGCCCCGAACGAACGAACTGCATGATACCGTATGGTTTTAACTGGTCGTGCATTTCATCGATTTCGCTTCGTCTTCCACTTTTTGCAAGCACAAAGAAATCCCTTGATACGGTAACGATCTGTGCGTTACTATCTTTGATTATGTTTTGAATCTGACGTTCATCGAACAAGAGTCCAGATGCAATCTTGAACAACGCCGACTCTTGATAAATGGTTTCATCATCGGTATGATAAAATGCCTTTATAACTTCGATTTGTTTTTCAATCTGTCCAACGATATTATGTACCCACTTTTCTGTAGTATGTACGACAATCGTAAATTTTGAGACATCGTCGATCTCTGATTTTGAGACATTCAGACTTTCTATGTTAATGTGCCTCTTTAAAAATATTCCCGAAATCCGGTTCAATAAACCGACATTGTTTTCCGAATATACCGATATGGTAAACCATTTATTTTCCATTGTTCCTTATCTAAATGCTGTAATTCTAATTCTTTTGTAATCTGCAAACCAATTTCCGTTTCGATAGAGCTCCGGTTTCAACTTCTCCTTCACTTCGTTCATTATAACATCCACATCGGCAGTTTTGACATCTTCCATGAAGGGTTTGCAGAACATGGTCAGCCAATCTATGATGCCTGTTTCGGTATCCGAGAGTTTAGTAGGGCGCTCGTACCATTGTGCGGAGGTAATTGAAAAGCCCACCTTTTCCAATTGAGAGGTATATTCCCCTATGGACGGAAAGTACCACAGCTGAATATTAGATTGTCTCACATATCCCCTAGCTTTCAAAGATTTTCGAAGTTGTTGGCTAATTTTTTGAATGTTCCCTTTACCGCCAAATTCTAAAACCAATCTTCCCCCCTTTACCAGATTCCGATACATACACTTCATTGCGGCTTCATAATTTGTCACCCAGTGTAAAGTAGCGTTCGAAAATATTACATCGAAGGGTTTTATAAACTGAAAATCACTTGCATCACCAACTTCAAATTTACAATATGGATACCTTGAACGTGCATCTTCAACCATTTCTAGGGAGGAGTCCATCCCTATGACTTCATTTGTTTTTTCCCAAATCATATGTGTCAATTCCCCAGACCCTGATCCCAAATCAAGGATACGTTCCCCTTTTTTCGGGTTTAAAATTTCTACTAATGACGTTCCATATTCATGAACGAACGCATGTTTATCGTTATATAACTTCGGATTCCATTGATGTGCAATTTGATGCATTCTTATGTTACTTTTTGTGTCGCTTGCAAAAATTTTCAAAAATCGATTTCCATTAAATGTGACTGGGCGTGGCCGAAATCTTGACCGCTACAATAAGTCCTGTGGACCAATTCATTTTCGTGATCTGAAAGTCGCTTCTTCCTTCTAGAAATGCCATCAACTGCTCAACATGTGCTTCATGCCCATTGGGCCAGTTCGGCTGTTGCGACATATCATCGATAACATAAAACCCACCTACATGTAACAAGTCCAACACCAGTTCGATAGCGCTGTATTTCCCTGGCCAAGCATCGGCGAAAATCAAATCGAATTTCTCCCCTTTGTAGGTATGCACCCAATCTCCTCCATCTTGGCATATCAGCGATACCCGTTCGTCTTTTCCAAAGTAGGTATTGGCAATCGCTATCAATACGGGATCGTTATCGACGGAAATTAATCTGGATGCCGCATCCATCCCATCGATCATCCATGAAAGACTCAAACCGATTCCCGTTCCGATTTCTAGAAAATGACCCTTCGGTTTTGAGCTGACAAGTGTTTTGAGCAAACTCCCTACGTACAGGTCCGAAGGCATGGTGAATCCGATTTCCTCTGATTTACGAACGATTTCAGCATGTATTTTTGGAGTATCCTGTACTATGGAATCTTGCATGATGCGTCTATTTCTATACCTATTGTAATCTAATTTCAGAAACGGAAGCTCCGGAAGGAATCATCGGAAACACATTATCTTCTTGTTCAACTTTCACCTCTAAAAAGAAAGGTTGGTCCGAAGCCATCATCTTTTGGACGGTAGCTTTCAAATCTTTTCGTTCACTCACCCGTGCAGATTCTATGTGATACCCTTCCGCAATCTTCACGAAATCTGGGTTCACCATGACCGTAGAGGCATATCGCTTTTCAAAGAACAGCTCTTGCCATTGGCGCACCATGCCCAAATGATCATTATTCAAGACCACGATTTTCACCGGTACCTTGTGCTGAAAAATAACACCTAGTTCCTGTATGGTCATTTGAAAACCGCCATCACCTATGATTGCCACCACTTCACGATCCATAGCGCCCATTTTTGCACCGATGGCCGCAGGCAAGGCGAACCCCATGGTCCCTAGACCGCCAGAGGTAATATTGCTTTTAGACTGCGCGAATTTTGCGTACCGGCAGGCAATCATCTGATGCTGCCCTACATCGGTTACAATAACCGCCTTATTGTTGGAGGCCAAGTTAATTTCCTCAATGACCTCCCCCATCGTGAGTCCATTTTTGGTAGGATGGATATCGCCCTTAATGACCGTGTCGAATTCTATCCGGTATTTTTCCTTAAAGATAGCATGCCAAGCTTCATGTTTATTTTCTTTTATAAGGGGAAGCAAAAGCCCTAAGGTCTCTTTGGAATTTCCCAAAACGGCCACATCGGCATGTACATTTTTATTCACTTCTGCTGGATCGATTTCGAAATGGATCACTTTCGCCTGTTTGGCATAATCTGCCAATCGGCCGGTTACCCGATCATCGAAACGCATTCCGATGGCCAATAGTACATCACATTCATTGGTCAATAAGTTAGGCCCGTAATTACCGTGCATGCCTACCATCCCTACATTAAGCGGATGATCCGTATCCAAGGCAGATGCCCCCATAATCGTCCATGCTGCAGGAATACCCGCCTTTTCGACCAATTGCTTCAACTCGTTCTCGGCCTTACCAAGAATGACTCCCTGTCCCCAAACGATAAAAGGTTTTTTGGCATTATTGATCAGTTCAGCTGCCGCTTCGATCGCTTTTTGTTCTGGTTTCGGTGTTGGCCGGTAACTACGCACACCCGTGCACTTTTCATAGGAAAATTCGAACTCCTCGAACTGGGCATTTTTGGTAATATCGATCAATACGGGGCCTGGTCTTCCCGACTTGGCAATATAAAAGGCCTTGGCCAATATTTCGGGGATTTCAGCAGCTTCAACCACTTGATAGTTCCATTTGGTAACGGGTGTCGAAATACCGATGATGTCCGTCTCCTGAAATGCATCGGATCCCAATAAATGTCTGGGCACTTGCCCGGTGATACAGACCATGGGAGTAGAATCGATTTGTGCATCGGCCAAACCGGTCACCAAATTGGTGGCCCCTGGTCCTGATGTAGCAATGGCAACACCTACTCTTCCAGAAACACGGGCATACCCTTGAGCGGCATGCGTCGCACCTTGCTCATGGCGAGTCAATATATGGGTAAGTCGATCTTGGAACTTATACAATTCATCGTACACGGGCATTATAGCCCCGCCTGGGTAGCCATAAATCGTCTCTACACCTTCCGCCAATAAACAATGAATAATTGCTTCGGCTCCAGAAATCTTTACCGTTTTCTGAATCTTTTTCTTTACCTTCTTTTCTTTTACTGTTTCCATAATTCAAACTCAAATTCAAGTATCAAGAACAACTACTCAAAATTATACCTATTACCAACACGCTTCATCAACTACGTTTGGTTTTATTTTTAAAATTCATCGGTTACACATCCTGTCGAGGCAGAGGAAACCGTTCTTGCGTATTTGTATAAACTTCCTTTTTTAACTTTCAACTCAGGTTGAATCCATGCCGCTCTTCTGGCCTTTAGTTCCGCATCGGATAGATTGACCGATATTTCATTTTTCTCAGCATCGATGGTAATGATATCGCCGTCTTTCAACAATCCAATAGTACCTCCATCTTGCGCTTCCGGGGACACATGGCCCACCACGAAACCGTGGGTACCTCCCGAAAAACGACCGTCGGTAATCAAGGCAACATCTTTCCCGAGCCCCGCACCCATAATCGCCGCAGTAGGTTTTAACATTTCAGGCATTCCAGGTCCTCCTTTGGGGCCTTCGTACCGAATGACCACTACATCCCCTTTTTTTACCTCACCCTTTCCGATACCGGCATTGGCGAAAAATTCATCATTATACACTTTTGCGGGTCCTGAAAAATACACCCCTTCCTTACCCGTTATTTTTGCGACCGCACCTTCGGTCGCCAAATTTCCGTAAAGAATGCGTAGATGTCCGGTTGCCTTAATGGGATCGCTCAAGGGTTTTATGACCTGTTGATGTTCCATTAGACCCGGGACATCCGCCAAATTCTCGGCTACCGTTTTTCCGGTAACGGTAAGGCAATCACCGTGCAACATGCCATTTTCCAACATAAACTTCATAACGGCCGGGATGCCACCTACACGGTGCACGTCTTCCATCAAAAATTTACCGCTAGGTTTTAAATCCGCCAAAAAGGGAGTGGTATCACTAATTTTTTGAAAATCATCTAAGGTAAATTCCACGTCGGCAGCTTTTGCAATCGCTAAAAAATGTAGTACTGCGTTCGTAGAACCTCCTAACAATGTCAAAAGACGTACGGCGTTTTCAAAGGATTTACGTGTGATGATATCGCTCGGTTTTATATCATTCTCCAATAAGTTCCTTAACGCCATACCGGATTGTATAGCATCGTTCTGCTTCTCCTTTCCAATTGCAGGATTGGACGAATTGTACGGCATGGCCATGCCCAATGCCTCTATCGCCGATGCCATGGTATTTGCCGTGTACATACCGCCACAAGCACCGGCACCCGGGCATGCGTTTTGGATCACACCTTTATAATCCTCTTCGTTCATAGTCCCTGCCACTTTCTCTCCCCATGCCTCAAAAGCGGATACCACATCGAGCTTTTTATCCTTATAACATCCTGAAGCAATCGTTCCGCCATACACCATTACCGATGGCCTGTTCAAACGGATCATTGCCATTAGGGCCCCGGGCATATTCTTATCGCAGCCTACCACGGTCACCAAACCGTCATAATTCATTGCCTGCACCACGGTCTCCATAGAATCTGCGATGATATCACGCGAAGGTAGGGAATACCGCATACCGTAGGTACCCATAGAAATACCGTCACTCACCCCGATGGTATTGAAAACAAGACCTACCAGACCGCTATCGTTCACACCAGTTTTCACCTCTTGCGCCAAATCGTTCAAGTGCATATTGCAAGGATTGCCTTCATAGCCCGTACTGCCAATACCGATCAATGGCTTTTTTAAATCCTCCTCCGTCAACCCAATGGCATACAACATTGCTTGAGCCGCTGGCTGGGTAGGGTCTTGGGTAACATTTTTACTGTGTTTGTTCAATTCCATAGGATACTTCTCGCTTGCTTATTTTTATCGTACTCGCTGTAGCTTATCAAAGATAAAAGTTTATTCATGTTTCTAATTTTAACATAAATCCACAGTATAAATCCATTTTACGCTAAAAACATATAATATATTGATTATCAGATATTTAATTTATTAATTAATATCATATTCAATACACAAAAAACCTGTGTCAAATGAATTTGATACAGGTTTTTCAAACAATGAAAAGGTTTAGCGTTCTGCTTTACGGAATTACCGTTCCTGCAGGTATAGGTATGGATGTCATGTTCATGTTTTAAAACACATTTACATCCGATTAGAGAGATATTGCCGAAACCCGTTACAGTTTTTAAAATTTGAATACTCCCTGAAAATGCAATTCGAGTGTTATGGGCACATCACTCTGAATAGATAACGGAATGCTCAACCTAAAATGCATAGGTCATTTAACTACCTCGGAGGAAGTCCAAAGGATGTTGTGAAATTCAAATTTTATTTCAATAAAACGTCAAAGCAACTTGCCTGACGGCAGTGAGGTTTAAATTATGACTTTCGATTAAAAAAGTCAAAGAAGTTTAAAATTAATCCTGTCCCCTTCCCGCTTTTGCGCCATGATACAGATCGCTTTATCGGTGAGTTGTATTATTCTTGGGTACCCCCCGGTCGTTTGACCATCTTTCATTAGAACGATCAACTTGCCCGCCGGTGTCAACTGCACGGTTCCCGGTAAGGTCGCGGAGGTAATCATGGACAGTTCATGCGGTGTAACGGTCTCCTTGAGTTGATAGGCCATTCTATTATTTTCATGGGCCACCGTGAAATCCTTTGAAAATATTTCCTCTAGCTGCCTATCGATCAATCTATCGAACTCTGGAGCTTTGTGCACTTCCAGTACCGTATCCTCTAAAAATGAATCAACTTTAATTTCAGATATTTTCGGTAAAAATAATTTTGTGTAATCGTAGGGGATAACATCTCTTTCCCGCAATCTGTTCTCTTTGGTGATGGGCTTGAAATAAGAGCGACTTCCCAACACCACCTTCGATTTAAAACCTTCTTTTACCCCTAAGTAGCATCTGAACCCTTTTTCCAATCGACCAAAGGAAAGAATATCCCCGATTTCAACTTGATAGACCTTATAATTTTGAATGGGTAGATTGTTCAAGGTGGCCGACATTTCTGCGCCCCCGATCGCCATATAGGTTTCCTCCTCAAAAACCAAGGTCGGTCCTGTCATCGTAATTTCTAATACTGCGGATGTTAATTCATTTTCCAGTAGAGAATTCAGCTTAAAAACGGTCAGCTCATCCATCACCCCAGAAACCGGCACCCCTTTATTACGGTACTGGAATCTGCCAGCATCTTGTACGGTTGTATAAAAGCCAGCTTTTAAAATTTTAAGCATGTATCTTGATTTTTTCTGGTGTATAAATTCCCACTTCGGCCTCGATTTTATGCAAATCATATTCTGCCCTTGAGATTTCGTAGAACTGAATTTGATCCCCTACACTTACAAAACAGGGTTTTTCTTTCGTTGCATCAAAAATGGGTACCGAACAATTGCCGATAATGTTCCATCCTCCGGGAGATTCCTGCGGATAAATACCTGCCTGTTTTTCCGCTATGCCTACAGCTCCTTTTACAACTTTAGGCCTAGGAGTGGCTTTTCTTGGAGCATAGAGTTCTTTCTCAAGCCCGCCCAAATACATAAAACCTGGCAAGAATCCAATACCATACACTGTATACAAGGCTGAAGTATGCAAGGCGATAATTTCTGGAATCGATTTTTTCAACTTTTCGGATAACTCGGGTAAGTCAAGACCGAACTCAAGATCGTAAGAAACGGGTAGACGCCATAAGTAACGTTCCAACTCCATCGCAGTACGTTTTTTACTATAATTTTCGAGAATATTTTGGGATACTTCATCGAAATCGATGGCCTCTTTTCTATTGGTAATCAATAAGCTATTGTAGGAAGGTACCATTTCCCAATCCGATTCGCCGAACATAGTGGCACGCAAATACGATTCGAAATTGAGAATACTATGAAGAATGTGTTCATTGATTTCGGTTGGCCATTCTATCAATAAGGCGTGAATTCCAAAGGGTTTAATGGTAATTTCGGGGGAATTTATGGAGGTATTCATAAATTTATTTTCGTAAAGTGCTCTCGAAGATACATTAAAATTTGAATTGCCGAAGGGGTATCACCATGAATACAATAGGTATCCGCCACCATGCGTATCAGTTTTCCATCGACCGTTTTTACACGTTCTTTAGTATGCATCAATGCGATATGCTCCATGACCTGTTTGGGATCTGTGATCAGTGCATTCCCTTGTTCCCTAGAAACCAGGCGTACGTCCGACCCATAGTTTCGATCACCGAAAGCTTCCCGTTTTACTT
>JBARCC010000611.1:0-9494 GCA_049793635.1 Maribacter sp.
TGTTATGCATTGGACAAGCCTTTGGTTTCCGTTTCAACCCTAAAAAGTATGGCCTCTCAACCCATTGTTAAAGGGAGCGCGCCTATTATCATCCCAGTTTTGGATGCACGGCGCATGGAAGTGTATGCTGCCGTGTTCGATGGTGATTTAAATAGGTTGCGTGACACGAGGGCCGAAGTAATCGATGAACATTCTTTCAAGGAATTCTTGGGCGCCAAAGAAGTACACTTTTTGGGGAGTGGAGCAAAAAAAATAGAAGATTTCTTGGGTCACGACGGTATTTTTTATCATTGCGATATCGTACCATCGGCCAAAGAAATGGCCCATCTTTCCTTTAAAAAATTTGAACAACATCATTTTGAGGATGTAGCGTATTTTGAACCTTACTACCTAAAAGACTTTATGGTGCAGACGAAACAGAAATAGAAAGAAAAAAGGAAGCCCTTGAAACGAGGTCTCAAGAGCTTCCTTTTAAGAATTGATAATATTAGCTTTTCATTTGGGTAACCACGCGTTGTGGGAACGGTATTTCGATACCGGCAGCGTCGAATCTATATTTCATCTCCTCCATAACATAAAAATGTGCGGCCCAAAAATCTGCATTTTTTGCCCAAAACCGGAGCGTTAGATTTACCGAGCTATCCGCCAATTCTCCCACGTACACCTCAGGCGCAGGCTCTTGAAGAATCGTGTCCCGTTCGTTGCAAATGGCCAAAAGTAGTTCTTTCGCCTGTTTAATGTTCGAACCATAGCCTATACCTACGTCGATTTTATCTCTTCTGGTATCCAAAGCATTGTAGTTGATGATGGTATTGTTCGAGAGCTGTCCGTTAGGGATAATCGCTATTTGGTTTCCGAACGTGCTTAATTTTGTTGTGAATATTGATATTTCTTTCACTGTACCGTCCACATTTTGGGCAGAAATAAATTCGCCAACTTTAAAGGGCTTGAACAATAAGATGAGCACTCCCCCTGCAAAATTCGCCAACGAACCCTGTAAGGCCAAACCAATGGCAAGACCTGCCGAGGCAAGTATGGCAACGAGAGATGTGGTCTGCACACCCAACTGCGTAATGACCAAAACGAACAATATGATTTTCAGGGCAATATTGATGAAACTCTGTAAGAACGATTCTAAGGCTAGATCGTAGTCTTTTTTAAGAAAGAACTTACGCACCATTTTATTGATGAAACGAATGACATAGGTACCGGCGATAAGCAGAAAAATCGCCCACAAAAAATTGGGCAACGCGCCCCAGATCCATTCTATTGCCTTATCCGAGTGTTCTTGAAGGTTCAAAATTTTATCCATAGTCGTATTTGTTATTTTAATGGCCGAAACTTAAGGATTGGAGCCTATACCAATCAATAATTAGGGGCTAAACAATTGTTAAAATTTAGTGGTGATCAGTTGTAATGCGGTGTCGGTTTCTTGCACCGGTAATTGGCAAGAACCGTTGTTGCAGACATAAATGAATGTTTTGTCTTTCACAAACCTGTCTTTAAGCAATGCCAACTGATCTTCACCTGCCGATGCCGCAAAGATAACATTCGGTAGATAATGGGCCTGTATCTTTTTACTCTGTTCCAAATGGTCTTTGCCTACAATGGCGATTTCATAAAATTCTTGTTGCATGAGTAAGGACAGATCAAGCCAATGGGCATGGTTTTGTGGATGTTCCTTTATCGTTTTTTCCATAGTTCTCATCATTTGGGTAGCCCTTTCCTCAAAACCTCCGGAAGGAACATATTTAGAAAGTTTAAGAAGGTTATGTGCCATGATGGAATTAGACGAAGGAATCACGTTATCGGCAACCTCAATGGTTTTTCGAATGAGCGGTTCCTCTCGCTCTGAAGTGAAAAAAAACAGTGCGGTAGAAGCGTCCGAGAAATTGTCCAACACGAAATGTGTCAATTTTAAACTCAAATTGAGCCACTTTTCTGCATAGGTTATTTCATAAACGCCTAAATAGGCATCTATGAGACTGGCATAGTCCTCTAAAAAGCCGGGAACGGTACTGACCCCATTTTTGTAATTATGATAGACCTCTCCTGATGCCCCGATCAACCGCTCTTCTAAAAAAGTAGCGTTCTTGAGCGCGAGTGTTACGTATTCCTCAGTGCCCAAATACCTGTAGGCATCGGTAAGCCCTTTTAAAGCGAGCCCATTCCATGAAGTCAGAATTTTATCGTCTAACCTTGGGGTATCCCGTTTTTCACGTTCTTTTTTCAATCTTTTTAAAGATTGGGCAATAATTTTGGATACCTCTTTTTCTGTACATGCATGCTTTTCAGCTATTTCCGAAACCTCGGCATCCCGAATAAGCACATACTTCTGGTGTTCCCAATATCCGTAATCGTTGATGTTGAAATAGTCCTTAAAAACGGGGAACCAATCCCCCAAAATGGTCTGCAGATGCTCCTCTTGCCACACGTAGTAGGCACCTTCCTCAAGCGTTCCATCCACGGTCAAGCTATCTGCATCGAGCGATGAACAGAAACCGTTGGTAGCATCAAGAAGTTCCGCTTTTAGAAAGCTGATGCACTGGTGTACGACGTTGCTATATAGTTCATTTTTTGTAGCAGCGTAGGCTTTTGCATAGAGGCTGATCAGTTGCCCGTTGTCATACAGCATTTTTTCAAAATGGGGCACATGCCATTTGATATCTACCGAATACCTCGAAAAACCCCCACCCACGTGGTCAAAAAGTCCGCCCCAAGCCATTCTGGTAAGTGTGGTATGCACATAGACCGTCACGTGCGAATCGCCGGTTGATACCCCATAATGCATCAAAAAATTCAAATTAACGGGCATCATAAATTTAGGAGCTCTTTTATATCCTCCTAAAAACGTATCGAAATACGCTGACCAATCCTGAACGATATCCTTCAGTGGTATAACCGGTGTATCTCCGGAATGTGATGCAACGCTAATGCCATTTAGCTCATTAAGACCCTGCGCCATATTCTCGGCGTAGCCAATGATTTTTTCAGGATCGGAGAGGTATAGCTCCTGCAATTGGTTCAATGCCTGTATCCATGCCGCTTTTTTTACGAAGGTTGCACCCCAGAAGGGTCTACCATCGGGGAGCGCCAAAATATTAAGGGGCCAACCTCCGCTGCCGGTCATCATCTGTAAGGCGTCCATATAAATGTGGTCGATATCCGGGCGTTCTTCCCTGTCTACCTTAATATTTACAAAATGCGCGTTCATGGTCTTGGCTACCTCTTCGTCCTCAAAACACTCGTGTTCCATCACATGGCACCAATGGCATGCGGCATATCCGATGCTGATCAAAATAAGCTTATCCTCATTTTTCGCTTTTTGGAGCGTTCCGGTATTCCAGGCCTCCCAATTTACTGGGTTGTGGGCATGTTGCAGCAGGTACGGACTACTTTCGGTGATGAGATTATTGGTGTATTGGTGTGCCATAGATGAAATTGAGGGATGGGGGAACAACGAAAAAAAGCGCCGTTAGGCGCTCATACATTCGGGATAAGGAAGCTTATTTTACTTCGAAGGTAATCTTGACGTTTACCCTGTAGTTTTTTATTTTTCCGTCTTCGACCGTTGCACTTTGCTCGTTCATATAAACGGACTTTATATTTTTGACCGATTTCGAAGCTTCGGCAACTGCCTGTTTTGCAGCATCTTCCCAGCCCTTATCAGAATTCGCCAATATTTCAATAACTTTTAAAACTGCCATAGTAGTGTGTTTTTAGATTTCCTTGAAGATACGAAATATAAGGCCAAAGCGTAACGCAAATGAGCGTTTTCTTAACCGTTAACGGCAACGACCTCGTTCACCTTATCGCCCATCATGTTCTTGAGCATAGTCTCGATACCATTTTTTAAGGTGAAGGTCGAAGATGGGCATCCACTGCATGCGCCCTGCAAAATAACGTTTACCGTTTTACTTTCCGTATCATAGGATTTGAACAGGATATTACCACCATCACTAGCCACAGCAGGCTTTACGTATTCTTCTAAAATATCAACGATTTCTTGCGAGGTTTCGTCCAAAGGAATGGGATTTGACTCAGTAACCGTTTCTGAAACCTGTGCCACGGCACTCGATTTTGCATCATCGGCAATTACCTGTTTCCCATCGGCAATGAAATTCCGGATGAGTTCGCGCAGTTCAATCGTGATATCATCCCATTCGGCCACTTCGTATTTGGATACGGAGACGTAATTTTCGGCTATAAAAACCTGTTTGACAAATGGAAACTGAAACAGGGCGGTGGCCAATTGAGAACTTCGGGCCTCATCGATATTTTTAAATTCAAAGGAGGAAGCCACTATTTTTTTACTTGCGACGAATTTCATGGTGGAAGGATTTGGAGTAACCTCGGCATATACGGTCACCGGAACGGGTTTATCCATATCCTCCTCCAAGACGATGGGTTCGCCAGCGTTTAAATATTCGACCAGCTGTTGGGCGACTTCATCCTTTACATCTTCCCATTTAACGATATCATACCGTTCCAGGCCAATAAAATCGCCAGAAATGTAGACGGTCTTTATAAAAGGCAAATAAAATAATTGCTGTGCAAGCGGTGAGTTCTTGGCTTCATCAATATTTTTATATTCGTAATTTTTGCGTTGTACCAATATGTGATTGGTTTCGAACTTTAATATATTGGGGTTATTGGTCTTAACGACCGTAATGGAATACTCTTTCATTTCGAACTTATTTTTGACAAAAATACGAAGGAAATCTTAGTTTAGGCCTATTATAATAATGTTGTGGTTAAGCCGTTATACTTTATATTACAAGATGAAAATACTAGTATTACACCCCAATATGAAATACAACATACTACTGTTATTGACCATTCTTATGGTAGGTTTTAAGGCTGCCGCACAGGAAGGAATCCCTGTTTATTTCGATTATTTATCCGATAATTATTATTTGGTATTTCCCTCAATGGCCGGTATCGGTGAAGGGGGTAAGATAAGGGCGACTGCGCGAAAGCAATGGTTCGATGTTGATGACGCCCCCAGCTTACAGACCATAAATGCACATTTTAGAATAGGGGATACACCGAGCGGTGTGGGCGCTATCATTTTCAACGATGCGAACGGTTACCATTCTCAAACGGGTCTCAAATTAACATATGCACATCATTTGCGCATGGGGAGTGACGATGTTCGGGTGTTGAATCAATTGTCATTCGGTCTAAGTGGTACCATTTTACAAAGTAGCTTGGATGAAACCGAATTTAGGTCGGTAGCGTTCGACCCGGCCGTTTCTGGGATAAAACTGAGTGAATCCTATTATAATGTGGATTTTGGGATGTCGTATAACTACCAAGAGTTTTACGCACATGTCGGTATTTTGAACGCATTGGAATCAAGAAGAAATATTTACAGGATCAATAGAACGGATGACCCCGATAATTTAGTGGTGCCAAGGGTAGATAATTTAAGAAGGTATTTGATTTCTACAGGGTACGTCTTCGGTCGTAGCGAGTGGCAAGTTGAACCTTCCGTGTTGTTTCAATTTACGGAATTCACGCAAGAAAAAACGATGGATTTGAATACCAAGGTCTATAAGGATGTCGATTTCGGTAGAATTTGGGGCGGTCTCTCATACAGAAGAAGTTTTGACGGTGCCCAGTTTCAGAGCAATGGAACGTTTGGGGAGCAGCGCTTGCAGTTGATAACGCCTATTGTGGGTGCGAACATCAATAATTTCATGGTATCCTATAATTACTCGTATCAAATGGGGGATATCCGTTTTGATAATGGTGGGTTCCATCAGATTACGATCGGTTACGATTTCGGACAGACTGCCCGTAAGTACGATTGCTATTGCCCTGCTGCAAACTGATAAAAACGAAAAGGCTTTTTGATCAAGGACTATGTCTATGTGAATTCGAGCCTTTCGACCTTCCTCAGAATAGGCTACTTTCAAGAAGGCAGACCTTCTTAATTTCGAGTACATCTCGACTCCACTCGATATAACAGTTGATTTAGAACATACCTATTTAGAAAACCTTTTTCGTTGGTGTGATGGGGTTAGCGATGCCCAAATTGCAAGTGAACCATGGTATTGGTTCGTTCATACCTAGGAATGGTTAAAATGATAACATCAATTATCATTTTAACCATCAACCCTTGCACTGAGCGTAGTAGAAGTGATGAACTATCAACCATCAACCATTTCCCTACCAAGTATAATTTTTAGCGCTCGCTTGTTTTTTGATCGCCCTGAGCATCACGTTTTCCAGAGCTCCTTCATGGGTGTCGTTCTGGTTCTTTGCAATATAGGCTTCACGTTTAGTGTTCAATTCCTGTATTTCCTGTTGAATTTTTTCACGTTCCACTTTTTTTGAATCGATATAGCGTTTGATTTCCGCCTCGGTTTTGTCTTGAAGCTCTACGGGCAGCTCCTCTTTTTCTATGGATGAGATTTCAAATTCGGCATCGTTGGTAGCATCGACCAAATCCCATTTCTTATTATTATACAAACTTGAGCTTTTGCTTACGGCACGCTTTACGGCCACGACCTCTTCAAGTTCCATGGCATTTTCGTCCTGCTTGACCTGGGCCATACGTTTCGACTGTCCCATGGCCCCGTAAGAAATATAGGTAGTGTTGAGTTTTTTATTCAAGGTAATGATGACCTCGTCGTAAGGCGTACTTATTTGAACGATTTCTTGATTATGGTCGATTGCCATATACTCGCCGTTCGTTAAGGCTGCGCCGTTTTTCCAATAAGAGCTTATGCCTTGCTGATAATCCCCACAAAAAATAGTATTCACCACGATATCCTTCTCTTTTGCGTTTGCCGCTGCACCTTTATAGTTCGATGGGCCTTGATCAAAAGGCTCGTTACCGGCAATGAAAATCATTTTTAGTTGGTCTGCATTTTTGCTCCAAGGCAACTGTTGTAACGACGTTTGAATGACCTTACCACAATATTCCTCACCGCCATTGGTGGTCAAGGAAAATAGTTTTTCCGAAATTTCGTCGAGGTCGCTACTAAAGCCTAATATTTGCTGCACATAGCCTTCTCTTGCCGATAGGTTGTCGTTACCATATTGATACAGGGCGATCTGTAACCGAGGTCTGCTCTGGTCCGCACATTTTGCCAAACTAAATTCATTAACGATATCCCAAAGCTGTGACTTTGCCTGGTTGATGAGTCCGTCCATACTATTACTGGTGTCCAGCAACAGTGCAATTTGTACGCTATTTTCCGCGCTATCGTCCATAGGTTGAACTGCGTGGGCCATGTGCGTTATTTCTCGTTTCTTCTCGTTGCCCTTGCAGGCAATCGCAGTGAATAGGGTCAGGCACAGTAGCCCGATACGTGTCATTTTTGAGAACATGATCATAAGAATAAGTTTTTAAATTCAAGGCTAATCTACAGGCAACATTTTTAAAAATAAATGGGGAATGAGGCAACCTGCCTTTTCAATTAGGGAACGGTGGGGTTGAATGCGGCAACCCTATAATAGGGTAGTTAAAAGACCGCTTCACCCCTTTATGCTATTTTTTTGTGACCTATAATTCAGCTAAGTTTACAGTAATAATCAGGAATGAAATATTTCATCATAAACACGATATGCTGCTTGGTCTTTGGGACTCATTTGAGTTTTTCCCAAAATCAGGGGAGCGCAACATCATTTACCTTGACCGGTAAGGTGGAAGCGAAAGAAACGGGTAGGCCCGTTTCCGGGGTCTCTGTCTCAACCGATGCTGGCGAAAATACCATCACCGATCGGCAAGGTGCGTTTAAGATAAAGACCTATATAGGAGATGAACTGCTTGTGGAGCATCCCGACGTAAACACTTTGCAGCATAAGGTGACCACTAGGGAAGAAGCCTTGATCTTGGTCACCTATTTTTCGACGCCAAGCCTCTCAAGCAGAAGTAGTACCTTGCCCGAGGTATCGGTGCGGCATCAATCGCTATTGGATTCTGCCGAAAAATACAAGAGCACGAATATTGAAAAGAGTATCGATTTTGTGGCTCAATCCATCTCCATCTTGGGAAAGAGGGCGCAGAAAAAAGAGCTGGCAAGATCATTATCCAAACTGGGGGAGATTTACCAATACCATAAACAGTTTGATTTGGCCATCGATAATTATGAGGATGCACTGGAGACCCACAAGACCATTGCCACCACCCTGCTATTGGCAAAGGCATACGTTTTAACGAATAAATTCGATGAAACCGAACAATTGTTGACGCCCTTGCTCGACCTCAAAACCATGGTCCCTTACCAAAAGGTGACTTTATTTGAAGTATTGGGAGACGCTCAAAAGGGCAATTCTAAAATTGCCGAAGCCATACAATCCTACAATACAGGTCTCTTAGTGGCCGATAAAAATCAGATTACCCCAAAAATGACCGACCTCAATTCTAAAATTGCGGATGCCTATTCACAAGATAACCAACTGGTAGAGGCCGAGGCCTATTATGGAAATTCGATGCAATTGGCCAACCAAATGGCGCCCACGCGGGCACTGCAGGAAAAGGAAAAGGTGGCGGATTTCTACAATAAGAAAAGTAGGTATAGCGAGGAGATCACGATGCGGAAGAACAGCTTGCAAGAACTTAAGAAGCTCAATGCACCGAAGGCCAGTATGGCCAAAATGGAACTTGGGGATACCCTAACGTCCCAACGGATCAATTACAAAATCGCCAATGCTTACATTGCACAGGATAAGTATAATGAGGCCATTCCTTTTTTGGAACGGAGTATTGTAGAGGCAGATTCTGACGATGATCTTTTGGTTCAAAAAGACGCGACCAGAAAGCTTTCAGAAGTGTATAAGGAAAAGGGGGATTTTACCAAAGCGCTGGATACCTATCAAACCTATGTGGGTTTGGTAGATTCGTTATATGTGCGCAAAGAACAGGAGATAGCTAGAGCAACTCGCTTTAATAGGGAAATCGCGAATGCAGAACGTCGGCTTACGGGTTTGGAACAGGAACGGGAACTGTCGCAGAGCAAGTATGACCTGGCCCTTACAGAGCAACAGTTGATTCAAGAAAATAGCAAACGGCAAGAATGGGTCATCTATTCGTTGATTTTTGGTCTATTATTGACCGTTTTGGCCGCCTTTTTCTTTTACCGTAGCAATCAACAGCAAAAGCTGGCGAACAATCTATTGGCCTTAAAATCGTTGAGGTCGCAAATGAATCCCCATTTCATCTTCAATGCCTTAAATTCCGTCAACAATTTCATTTCAAAGAATGACGAGCGCAGTGCGAACCGGTACCTCAGTAACTTCTCTACGCTCATGCGTTCGGTGTTGGAGAATTCTGAAGAAGATTTTATCCCATTGGTCAAAGAGCTGGAGCAATTGGAATTGTATATCACGCTAGAGCATTCCCGTTTTTCGGATAAGTTCGACTACGAACTACATGTTGATAAGGATGTTGCCGTTTCGGAATATCAGATTCCCCCGATGCTGTTGCAACCGTATATAGAAAACGCAATTTGGCATGGATTGAGGTATAGGGATACCAAGGG
>JBARCC010000612.1:0-4657 GCA_049793635.1 Maribacter sp.
GTTATTGGCTATCGGACCTTTAGTAGGGGTTTGGCATTTAATCCGACTGAAAACCGATTAATTTTTAATAAATTTAGAAACTATAGCGCATACTGCCCTGAAATGCAACTCCACCAAATAGTAATAGGTCGGTCGTATTTCATTTGAATAAAAAGTTCATCGGTATGCGCCATAGTTTTCAAGAACAAAAACGACTTCATACATGAAAAAAATGCTCTTTATCGGTCTTTTGACCACCACATTCATTGCATCCGCACAAACAGACCAGCGTATCTATGCTATTATAGAATCCGTATCCGCAGAACGAATTGAAAAGGACATTACCACCTTGGCCAATTTTGGTACACGGCATACGCTGAGCGATACCATCTCCAAAACCCGTGGCATCGGTGCAGCACGGCGGTGGATCAAAGGTGAATTCGAAAAAACCTCGCAAGCCTGTAACGGTTGCCTCAATGTCATCTATCAAAAGGATTTGGTTAAAAAAGGAGCAAATCCGCGTATTGTGAACGATGTGGAGGTCGTGAACGTATTGGCCATTCAAAAAGGAACTACATACCCAAACCGCTATATCATCATGAGTGGGGATATCGATTCAAGGGTAAGTGACCCCACCAATTTTACCGATGAATCCCCAGGGGCCAATGATAATGCAAGCGGTATGGCCGGCACCATAGAAGCGGCCCGGGTACTTTCTAAATACAAATTTGAGAACAGTATTATTTATATGGGACTTTCCGGTGAAGAACAAGGCCTCTTTGGCGGTGGTGGTGTTGCCCAATATGCCAAAGATAAAGGTTGGGAGGTCATCGGAATTTTCAACAATGATATGATCGGTAACATTACCGGTGTAGATGGTATCGTTAGTAATGTGGATTTCAGGATTTTCTCGGAGCCTGTGCCACCTACAGAGACCGAGGAGCAACGCAAGGCAAGACGCTTTTACGGTGGCGAAGTCGATGGTGTTTCGCGGCAGCTGGCCAGGTATGTCCATAAAAACGTAAAAACCTACATGCCCGAAATGAACCCTATGATGATTTATCGTCTAGATCGTTTTGGAAGAGGTGGCCATCACAGACCTTTTAACGATGCTGGTTTTCCGGGAATTCGAATTATGGAAGCCCATGAAAACTACACCCAACAACACCAAGACATTCGCGTAGAAGACGGTATTGCCTACGGAGATGTGCTGGAACACGTAAATTTCGATTACGCCGCCAAACTGACAGCCGTGAACGCTATCAACCTGGCCTCGTTGGCCTGGGCACCACCCTCACCAGAGACCGTTAAGATCGGTGGTATCGTAGAACCTTCCGCCAAATTTCAATGGAGCAAGGTTGATGGTGCCGTAGGCTACAAAATCTATTGGAGGGATACCACTTCCCCAACTTGGGACCATAGCCGCTATGTGGGTGATGTTACAGAGTTTACGTTGAATGGCATTGTTATTGACAATTACTTTTTTGGAGTGGCCGCCGTTGGCGCTGATGGATTTGAGAGTCCGGTCGTTTTTCCGAATGGAATTTTTAGGGATTAGTGGATCAGTGGATCAGTGGATCAGTGGAAAATAAAATAATTTCTTGAATGTTAGTGCTCTTTAATATAATCTTTTCTTGATTCTTGGTTCTTTGTTCTATGTTTTAATTACTTAGAAACTGACTATTTAAACGAGTTCAATACGAAATGACAACGGTGTGGCGCAATGCTGATGGCGCGTAAAAAATACTTTATGAACAAATCAATAATCACAACTTTTATATGCCTTTTTATAATCACTCAGTCAAACAGTCAGTTACTACAGGAAAAAGGTGCCTTTACCGAGCAGGATTCTCTAAGGGGAAGTATAACTCCCGAGCGCGCCTGGTGGGATTTGAATTACTATCATCTCGACATTGAGGTACTGCCTGATGATAAATATATCAAAGGAAAAAATACCATTCGCTATAAGGTTTTGGACCCTAAACAAGTACTTCAAGTCGATTTGCAACCTCCCTTGAAAATAAAGGAAATCACCCAAGATGGTACCCCTCTAAAATTTACCACCAATGGGAACGCTCATTTCGTGACCCTACTGAAAAAACAGAACGTTGGAGATTTCAATGAGATAGTCGTACACTATTCCGGTCATCCAAAAGAAGCGGTTAGAGCCCCTTGGGATGGTGGGTTTTCTTGGAAGAAAGACGAAAACGGGAAGCATTTTGTCGCTACCTCTTGCCAAGGTCTGGGGGCAAGTGTCTGGTGGCCCAATAAGGATCACATGTACGACGAAGTGGACAGTATGCTCATTAGCGTTCAAGTACCAAAAGGACTTACCAATGTTGCCAATGGAAGATTACGAAAGTTAGATACGGTTACGAATACCTCACATTGGTTCGTATCCAATCCTATAAACAACTACGGCGTCAATGTCAACATAGCGGATTACGTGCACTTTGGAGAAAAGTACGAGGGAGAGAAAGGCGTTTTGGATATGGATTATTATGTATTGCGGGACGACCTTGAAAAGGCAAAAGTACAGTTCACCGATGCGCCTAAAATGATGAAAGCGTTCGAATACTGGTTCGGCCCCTACCCTTTTTATGAAGACAGTTATAAGTTGGTACAGGTTCCTTACCTGGGTATGGAACACCAAAGTTCGGTAACCTACGGTAACCAATGGAAAAAGGGATACTTAGGCCGTGATCTTTCCGGCACGGGTTGGGGTTTAAAATTCGATTTCCTGCTTATCCATGAATCCGGTCACGAGTGGTTCGCCAATAATATTACCTATAAGGACATTGCGGATATGTGGATACACGAGGGATTCACCTGCTATTCGGAAAGCTTGTTTTTAGATTATCACCACGGCACCCAAGCCGCCAACGAATACGTGCAGGGCATACGGAAAAACATCAAGAACGATAGACCCATGATAGGTGACTATGAGGTGAATAGCGAAGGGAGTAGTGATATGTACTATAAGGGTTCAAATATCTTACATACCCTGCGGCAAGTGGTCAACGATGATACGCAATGGAGACAACTCCTAAGAGGTCTAAATGAGGAATTTTACCATCAAACCGTGACTACGGCCCAAATAGAAAATTACATCGCCAGCCATATGGAGCGAGACTTGAGCGTATTCTTTGACCAGTACCTCCGAACTACCCGGATACCGACCTTGGAATTAAATACAAAAGGTGAAAAGCTAAGCTACCGATTTACCAATACCCTTAACGGGTTCACCCTTCCAGTACGTATTTTTATAGACGGCAAGCCGATGTGGTTAGAACCGACCACGAAATGGAAAACCGAGAAGGTGAAAGGGAATGTAGGAACCTTTGAGGGAGATGCAAATTTTTATATCGCGTATAAGGTGAGTAGTAGCTGAATGAAGTTGGAATAGAAGCCTATAAAGACTGATTGAATTACGTAAAGAAAAACCAAACCTAAACTTTAGTTCATTTCTGCACTCGATAATTGAAATTTAATACTGGATTACTGTCAAGGCATCTATTTCGTTTGATTTCGGTACGATTATAATTGATTGCACCCTTACTAGCCCACACACCTTTACCGAGGTTGCTTATATTTTGGGTAGATGAAAGAATTTTGAGGTAACCTAGGATGCTCTTTGTCAAAAGTAATATACTTAAACTTTTGCAGGTTTTCGAGTCCTGTATATGGTTTTAATAGTACAGGATGAGTATTATAAATTTCCAGTTGAGTTCAACGACATCAAAATAGTATTTAACTCCAAATCAAACGTATATCCTAGTCTCAAAGCACGTTATGTAATATATAATCATTGAACCATTGATAAGACCTTTACTTATGCTTCTGCTCGTTTTTGCATCATACTCCTTAAATGGGCAAGAGGACAGAATTCAGCTGAACGGTAGCATTAAAAGCATGAACAATGATGTTTACGATGTGCTGGTCGTCAATAAAAATACAAATACCTCGACGATCTCGGATACGTTAGGAGTTTTTAAAATACCAGTTAGAATAGGAGATTCCTTGCAATTTACTTCAGTCCAATATCTTCCAAAAAATATAAGAATTACGAACGCCATTATCAATCAAAAAAATATCGTAGTAGATTTGACCGACAAGGTCATCAACTTAAGGGAGGTTACGGTGACTCCCTATAACCTTACGGGAACCCTTGACCTTGACCTCGATCGCCTTGGCCTTAAAAACGTCGTTACTTCATCCACCTTGGGACTACCAAATGCCAATATCGATAAAATGACCCAAGGTGAGCGATTACTTTTGGAAGCCGATAGAGGTAAATATATACGATTTGCTACCATTGAAGATCGAGGAAAACTAAATCAGGCGCTCAGTTATCTTTTCCCTGCAGTAATCATAAACACCCATAAAATTATGAACCGTGTTTCTGGGAGAACCAAGTCTTTGGAGGATAGGGTCGCTCGCGACGAAAAAATGGAATTCGAGAACGCGTTGATTGCCAAATTCTCGAAAGAGACCCTATCCCAAGAGTTTGGCATTCCTAGGTCCGCCATAGATGGATTTCTTACGTACTGTATGTCTCAGAACGATTTTTCCGTAAAATTACAAACGGGAAATACGATAAGCGTCTGGGAATATTTACGAGGGAAAAGCGTCGAATTCAAAGAGATAGATAATTTAAAAGAATAGTACGCTTGCCGTG
>JBARCC010000613.1:0-2630 GCA_049793635.1 Maribacter sp.
ATTGATCCATCCGAAGATTCCCCAACCGAAAGGAATGGAATACGCCAGGCCCAAATCTTCGTATTGGCTCAAGGTATCGACATCCGTAGGGCCAAAATACCAGTGCAAATCCTTTGAAATTTCCCCACCTTCAACCTCTAAGGGTAGTACGGATGCATACGCTTTGGTAAAGCCAAAGGTTCGGCTTTCTTCTTCCACCAAATTTTTTGAAGTCAGTATGCCAGACTTAAAAGGTTCGTCAGCAGCTAAAATACTACTGAAGAAATGCTGTCTATACGATAGCCATTTTATACGTTCTTCGGTCTCTTCGTCATCACTACCTTCAGAAAGTTTACTGATTTTATCGTCCTCATGGTTGTAGGTCAAACGGGTATATCGATTTTCATATTCGATACTTTTTGAATGGCGTATTCCTTTTAATTTCCAATCTATTTCTACCGGTTTGCTATTGTTAATTACCCCGTTCAACCCTTGTGAGCGTATGGTAAAATCGACCAAATAGTCATCGGGGGTCATTTCATAACGGTATTCCAAAAATTGATTTGTGGAAGTTTTGGCTTTTAAGGAAAGTATTTGGTTCCCGTTCGCGCTCGTGAGCGAAGGCTCAAAATAGAGGTCCACTGAATTCAGCACGCGATTGTCTGAGGTTGTAAAATCGAGACCGAAAGAAGCATTTCCATCCTTAATTAAATATACCGGAACGGAGTCATACGTTACGAAATTTTTCATTTTCGCCTCTACGATCTGCCCTCCTTTATTGCTAATTTTCAATGAAAGTACCCCGTTCTCTAAAGTGGTTACATCATTGGAAGGTTTTGTAAAGCCAAAAGCGCCCAGCTTACCCTGATAATTGGCTACGGCAGCGGAGTCCTGCACATCTAATTGTGGGGTTTCAACAATTTCAACTTTGGTAGGTTTGGTTTCAGAAGCGTCTGCCGCATCGATTTGTTCTTGCTTTGCCTTTTCAGCCGCCAATTCTTCTGGCGTGGGCTGGTTTTGGTAAAACATGAAAATGAGAATACCGAATATAAGCACAAAGCCTATTATGGAGTTTACATCAAATTTCTTTTCTTCCATGTGATATCTAGGTTAATTCGGCACTATTTTGATTTTCAAGAAAGCAAATATATGCCCAATAATACATTTTATGCCATTGTGGCATTAGATTGTGCCTTTTTGTACTCCAAAGCTGCTTTTACCAACCCTACGAACAAGGGATGTGGGCTAGCCACGGTGCTCTTATATTCAGGATGGTACTGCACACCGATGAACCAAGGGTGGTTCTTCAGTTCTACGATTTCAACAAGGTTGGTCGCTTTGTTTATACCGGTAGAGAACAATCCGGCATTTTCCAATTGCTCCCTATAGCGGTTATTAAATTCATAGCGATGCCGATGCCGTTCAGATATTTGCTCGGCCCCGCCGTAGATTTCCTTTACCAGGCTACCTTCCTTCAATGTACAATCCCAAGCACCTAAACGCATGGTGCCTCCTTTATCGGTGATATTCTTTTGCTCCTCCATAATGCTAATGACCGGATCTTTCGTTTTTTCATCCATTTCCGTAGAATTCGCATCGGTAAGTCCCAATACGTTTCTGGAATATTCGATAACCGCCATTTGCATTCCCAAACAAATTCCCAAAAAAGGTATATTTTTTTCTCGGGCGAACTGTACCGCCTTCACTTTACCTTCGATACCACGTTCACCGAACCCGGGTGCTACCAAAATGGCATCCAAGCCTTTTAATTTGCTCTCGTAATTGGTCGTTTTTATGTATTCTGAATGGATTGATTTTACGACCACCTTTACCTCATTGCTCGCCCCTGCATGAATAAAGGATTCCAAAATCGATTTATAGGAATCCTGTAATTCCACATATTTTCCGATCAAACCAATGGTCACCTCGTGCTTTGGATTCTTATGGCGCTGTAAAAACTCGTTCCATCGGCCCAAATCGGGCTCGACGATGTTCGGCAAGGCCAATTTTTGCAAGGTTACGGTGTCCAAACCTTCTTCCTGCATTAATATAGGAACATCATAAATGGTGGACGCATCGATACTTTGAATAACGGCCTCTCGCTTTACAGTACAAAAAAGCGCCAACTTATCCTTGATCTCGTCTGAAATTTCATGCTCCGTACGGCACACCAAAATATCTGCCTTGATTCCACTTTCCATCAAGGTTTTAACGGAGTGTTGCGTCGGTTTCGTTTTAAGTTCCCCAGCGGCCGATAGGTACGGCACCAAGGTCAAGTGAATTACGATGGCATTATTATCGCACATCTCCCACAACATTTGCCGTACGGCCTCTATATAAGGTAACGATTCAATATCCCCTACCGTACCGCCGATTTCCGTGATAATAATATCATACTCACCGCTATTGCCCAATAACTGTACACGTTCCTTAATCTCGTTGGTAATATGCGGCACCACTTGCACCGTTTTTCCCAAAAATTCACCCCTACGCTCCTTTTCAATAACGCTTTGGTAAATTCTTCCCGTAGTTACGTTGTTCGCCTGTGAAGTACGCACGTTCAAAAATCGTTCATAATGGCCGAGGTCCAAATCGGTCTCGGCACCATCATCGGTCACATAGCATTCACCGTGTTCGTAAGGGTTCAAGGT
>JBARCC010000614.1:0-1596 GCA_049793635.1 Maribacter sp.
GCCTTGGGTAAAATCGCTGCGGTAAACGAGGATTATGCCCTATCCGAAGCATTATATGCGAAAGCTAAAAACACTATTCGGTCGACATCTAGCGCTAAATTTACCCTAGAGGTTACCTTGGACGAAGGAAAATTGTTTTTAGAACAAAAAAAATATGATACCGCCCTATCCTCCTTTAGTGAGGTGATGGAAAAAGGACTGCAGTACGAATTCTATGACCTATATACCGAAGCGGTCGTACACTATGGAAACTGCTACATAGCGCTGGGGGAAATTGAGGGTGCAGAAATGATTTTGTCCATGGCCTACGCAAATGCCCTAAATTGGAACAATCTTGGCCTACAGCGTAGAATTGTGGACGCCCTCAGAAAACTCTACGCTGGTAAGGGAGATTTTGAAAATGCCTATAATTTGATGACACAGTACAATGCGGCATCCAAACAAATTCAGGATCAAGAAAATACGAGGTTGATACGCGATCTGGAATACAAATACCAGACCTTGGAAAAAGAAAACAAAATTTTGGCGCTACAAGAGACCCAACTTGCCAAACAGACCGAGATCGAGCGGCAGAAAACCATAAAGAAAGCGGTGCTCTACGGTTTTTTGGCAGTGTTGATTCCGATCATAGCGCTATTGTACGTTTACTACCAAAAGCTACAGACCCAAAGCCAGCTGAACCTTCAGCAAAAAGAACTGAACAATCGTAAGATATCCTCTTTATTGAACGAGCAAGAGCTAAAGCTTGCGAAAACCTCGCTGCAGGCACAACAAGATGAACGCATACGCATCGCGCAACAATTGCATGATGGTATCGGTGGTAACCTTGCCGGTATAAAACTTCAGCTCTCCAATGTAGAAGGCAAAAGCGAGCTACAGCAGGGCATTATGAAACAAGTGAACGAAACCTATGAACTGGTGCGTGATATTTCCCATGACCTCGTACCGAAGAAGTTTATACAGAACGCTTTCCCTACGCTCATAAAGGCACACCTTGCCAAGATTGCAGAACATGCCAAGCTGGCCATCAGCGTTTATGCGCATCCTGAAGAAAAAATAGATGCCCTTCCCGAAACCTTAAAAGTAGAACTCTTTCAAATCATCCAAGAGTTAACGACCAATACCATCAAACATGCCAATGCGAACACCATCGAGCTTCATCTCAATTACCATGAAGGCCATCTTCAAATGCTGTTCGAAGACGACGGGGCCGGTTTTGACACCAAAAAAACCGCAACGGGCATCGGGCTCGATAATTTAGGGAACAGGGTCAAACAAATGGAAGGAAAATTAACCATAGATAGCTCCTTGGGTAGGGGCACGGTCATTACCATCACGTTAAACAAAGAACTATGAAAAAATATAAGTTGATTATTGCCGACGACCATAAAATGTTTTTGGACGGTCTCTTGAGCATTCTTTCACATAAAGAGGAATACGACATCATATTGACCTCCGACAGTGGTAAAAATATTGTCAAATATGTCGACATCAATACCGATGAGCAAATCGATTTGATCATTACCGACATCAACATGCCCGAAGTAAACGGAATAACACTTAATAAACACATCAAAACCAACCATCCAAAGATTA
>JBARCC010000615.1:0-3506 GCA_049793635.1 Maribacter sp.
GCTTCACTATTAGCGGTATTGAATGGATTGAGTAAACTATCCCGTGGCAAGCTTGGGAGCTGCTTGCTCGGCGGTAGTCAAGTTTAAGTCCTGATGATCACCTGAAGGATTATATTTTTGCGTGATACCTCGATAAAATGGCGTCGATGCTTTTGATGGACTTCTTAGTCCAATCCAACCGTATTTCAAGAAGTTCCTCATCGGTTAATTGCCACTCAATATCAGATGCTCTCAGTTGAGTGGTCAAATGTTGTAGAATTATTGCTGCCGATACCGATATGTTAAGGCTTTCGGTGAAACCTACCGTTGGTATTTTCAGGAAGGCATCTGCATGGGCCAGTACCTCTTGGCTCAAACCCTTTATCTCGGTGCCAAAAAATAGGGCGATTTTATGGTCCAGCTTAAAATCCTGTAATAAAGAACTATCGGCATGGGGCGTAGTGGCCACGATCTTATACCCTTTCTCCCGTAAACCGCTGATTGCCTGCATAGCATCTTTGTACCGCTGAACACCGACCCACTTTTGAGCTCCCATCGCTATTTCCTCGTCCAACCGCTTTCCATATTTTCCTTCGATCAAATGGGCTTGCTGCACCCCAAAAGATTCACAACTACGGATTACGGCACTCGTATTGTGCATTTGATACACATCTTCGACCGCTACGGTAATAAAATTCGTGCGTTCGCTCGCAATTTCCAAAAAACGTTTTTGGCGTTTCTTTGATACAAATTGCTCCAAATATGCTAAAAGCTGTTCATCGACCATGTCCGCAAAATAAGAAAAGTATACTTTTAACCCTGAATTAAAATTCGATGAAAAATATTGTAATCCTTACGGGAGCAGGTATTTCTGCGGAAAGCGGACTAAAAACATTTAGGGACGCCGACGGGCTTTGGGAAGGGCATGATGTGATGGAGGTGGCTTCTCCCCAAGGATTTTCGAGAAACCCGGCGCTAGTACTCGATTTCTACAATCAAAGAAGACGGCAATTGGCAACCGTGCGTCCGAACAAAGCACATAGGGCGTTAACGGCCTTGGAAAAACAGTTTACCGTAAACATCATCACCCAAAATGTAGACGATCTGCATGAACGGGCAGGAAGCACTCAGGTACTTCATTTACATGGTGAACTTTTAAAAGCAAGGTGCACACGTAACGAAAATAATATCTTTGAATGTACATCAGATATCCAATTAGGGGATTTAAGTGAACATGGACACCAAATACGACCACACATCGTTTGGTTCGGAGAGCAGGTACCCTTAATGGAAGAGGCCATCGCCATTACGGAAAAAGCAGACCTGCTCATTATTGTGGGGACATCGATGCAAGTCTATCCTGCAGCAGGCCTGATCGATTTTGTGGGGCCCGCTACACCCATCTATTTTATAGACCCCAAACCGGTACTGGCCGCAAACACAAAACAATTGACCGTTATTCCAAAAACTGCCGAGGAAGGGGTACCTACTTTGGTTGCTTCCCTAATTGATAGATGATCCGGGTTCGTTTCACCCATTCAACAAGTTCCTCTACCTCTATTGCCGATAATTTAGCATCGCTGTGCATCCATCGATACTCCTTTAAAGGCATCTTGCCAGCCTTAACCTCTTCTTCGATCTCTTCGAGCAAATGGTCCTTTTTATCCATCGAATATTTTTTCCAGTCCGAAAAATTCAGATGTTCCTTCCCCTCACTCACATGGTCGGCGAGGAAATAGGAGATGGGAGCGATGTTATTATACCATGGGTATTCCGTATTATTGCTGTGGCAATCATAACAAGATGTTTCAAAAAGCGCTTGTAGCTCCGCAGACGGATTGGTTTCTTTTATAAAAGTGGCTGTATGGATACCAGGGGCACTATTTTTGGTAGGAATGTAAAATTGCATCGCAATAAAAAGTAAAAATATACCTAGTACTATTTTTTTCAGTAAGCTCATATTTGGGGGAAATATAGAATAAAGATACAGTTTTATGCATAAAATTGAACTCTTGAAAGCACTCGATTATGTAAACGCCACCCGGGTCAAAAGGATGGAAATGGCTAATTTTGTACTGCAACGGCCGCATGTAATCCCCATTCTACTTGAAATTATCAAAGAAGAGCATCCCTCTATTTCCACAAGGGCATGTTGGATTATTGAAGCACTTGCCAAACAGGACATTCAACTTATTTTTGCGGTCATCGACGATTTCGTAGCCGTTCTTCCCAAACTAAAGCTAGAATCCTCCATTCGTTCGGCAGCAAAAATTTGTGAGCTTTTAGTCACCTTCCATGATAAGGAAAAATCCGATATACCCGATAAAAAGCTTTCACCGAAGCATATGGGAATCATTATAGAAAGTGCTTTCGATTGGCTCATAGGGGAACATAAAGTTGCTCCAAAAGCCTATTCCATGACCACGCTTCTTTTATTGGGTAAACATCATGCATGGGTGCATCCTGCATTGAAACAGGTCATAACCCAAAATTACAACTCAGGGAGTGCCGCTTACAAAGCTAGGGGAAGAATGACCTTAAAGGCTATTGAAAAGATGGACAGCTATACTTTAAGATAAGACCTACACTAACCGCATATCTATTGTTAAAGTTATCGCGCCATCCGTTTTCAACCTTTATGTGGATTGGGTATATTTGTCGCTAATACTTACAACTGATAATTTATGTCTCTGAACGCTTTAAATGCGATTTCACCTGTAGATGGTCGCTACAGGTCAAAAACCGAATCCTTGGCACCCTATTTCTCCGAAGAAGCTTTGATCAAGTACAGGGTTCGGGTAGAAATTGAATATTTCATCGCGCTGTGCGAACTGCCCCTACCGCAGCTTTCTAATTTTGAGACTTCGAACTTTAAGGCATTACGTGACATCTATCTACAATTCAACACGGGCAACGCCAAAGAAATAAAAGAAATCGAAAAGACGACCAACCACGATGTAAAAGCGGTCGAGTATTTTATAAAGAACGCCTTTGATGGACTAGGACTATCCGAATTCAAAGAGTTCATCCATTTCGGTCTCACCTCGCAAGACATCAACAACACCGCCATTCCCCTGTCGATAAAGGAAGCGATGAACGAGGTGTATGTACCAAAATACCATGAACTGCTGGAAAAGCTGACCGCACTTTCCTCCGAATGGTCCCAAATACCTATGTTGGCAAGAACCCACGGCCAACCGGCATCGCCTACCCGATTGGGCAAGGAGATATCGGTGTACGTAGTTCGTTTGAAAGAACAGTTCAATTTATTGAACGATATTCCCAGTGCAGCGAAGTTCGGTGGCGCCACAGGAAATTTCAACGCACATGTGGTGGCCTACCCTACTATAGACTGGCGGAAATTCGGACAACATTTTGTACAAGAAAAATTGGGGCTACAGCATTCGTTCCCTACTACGCAAATTGAGCATTACGACTATATGGCCGCTCTTTTTGATAATCTCAAACGTATCAATACCATCATTTTAGATCTAGACCGCGATTTCTGGACCTACGTGTCCATGGAC
>JBARCC010000616.1:0-4647 GCA_049793635.1 Maribacter sp.
GGGTATCAAGGAAATTCGATTGAAATTGAAAGAGAACGCGTATTTGTTGGGGCTAGACTTACGTACGGTGATGGAGCAGGTACGGGCAGGATTCTTCGGGGTACAGGCGCAACGTTTTCAGCGATCACAAGACGAGATTAGGGTATGGGTCCGTTATGAAAGAGGGGAGCGGTCCTCGATTTCAAATTTAGATGAAATGCGTATTGTAGCACCGTCTGGCGAGCGGGTTCCCTTGAACGAGATTGCAGAATACACCATCGAACGTGGAGATGTAGCCATTAATAGGCTAGAAGGAAGACGCGAAATACAGATATCGGCCGACATGAAAGACGTGAAGGATAGTCCTACGGAAATCATGACCGAAATTCAGAATGTGGTAATGCCCGAAATACAATCCAAATACCCCACGGTAAGTGCATCCTATGAAGGTCAGAATAGGGAATTGGGTAAATTAACAGGCTCTTTAAAAGTAGTCGGTTTTACCGTTTTACTTTTGATCTATATTACGATCGCATTTACCTTCAGGAGTTTTAGTCAACCTTTGATGTTATTGCTTCTGGTGCCCTTCAGTTTTACAGCGGTGGCTTGGGGTCATTGGATCCATGATTTTCCGATCAACGTACTTTCGATACTTGGAATTATTGCGCTGATCGGTATTATGGTGAACGACGGTCTGGTGCTTATCGGTAAGTTCAACTCGAATTTACGGGAGGGCATGACCTTTGACAATGCCATTTTCGAGGCCGGTAGGTCTAGGTTCAGGGCGATTTTCCTGACCTCCATTACCACTATCGCCGGTCTGGCCCCGTTGATGTTGGAAACGAGTCGGCAGGCACAGTTTTTGAAGCCTATGGCGATTTCCATTGCTTACGGTATAGGCATCGCAACGGTACTTACGCTGCTCATGCTTCCACTTTTCCTTTCGTTCAGCAATAACTTGAAATCGAACAAAAAAATGTTGGCGTCTGGCCATAAAATAGCCAAGGAAGAGGTAGAACGCGCCATCGTAGAACGTAAGGATGCGGCCCATTTAGAGGGTCAACTTGCGCACGACGGCACCAAGCCCCACGAGGATACTAGAGAAAAGGAAGTACGTGAAAATCATAAGGAACTAGAAGGAACGCCATAATGATAAGATTACGATTCATATTTATATTGTTTTTGCTATCGGTCGGCAATGCTTTCGGACAGGAAGAATTTCTTTCCAAAGAAGAAGCGATTGCTCTTGCGCTGAAGAATAATTTCGGAGTGATCATCGCAAATAATAATTTGAAAATAGCTGAAAACAATAAGAGTATTTTAAACTCCGGATATTTGCCCACGTTAACGGGAAATGCTGGCGGTTCTTATGATAAAAACAACCAAGAGGCCACCTTTCAAGATGGTACGGTTAGGGCCATCGATGGGGCGGAGACAACACGGTACAATGCCGCCGTAAACCTTAATTATACCTTATTCGATGGCTTGGGGCGTCTATACGATTACAAAAGACTAAAGGAAGAATACAATCTTAGTGCCCTACAGACCAGGGAAACCATTGAGACCACCATGCTGCAGCTGTTTACCGTTTATTTTGAAATTGCCAGGCTTACGGAGAATATCAATGTGCTGGAGGAAACCTTTTCCAATACACAAAAGCGACTGCAACGTTCAGAATACAGTTTTGAATATGGGCAGACCAATAAGTTGGATGTGTTGAACGCGCAGGTAGATTTGGTCAACGACAGCATTAATTTAATGAATGAACGGCAAACCTTCAGAAATACAAAACGGGATTTAAACTTGTTATTGAACCGTGACCTTGTGACTAGTTTCGAAGTAGATACCCTTATCGCTTTTGCAGATCCTTTACGATTGGAGGAATTTTTGGAAAAAGGGATCGCAAACAATGTTCGTATCCTACAATCGGAACAAAACATCAAAATAAACGATTATACCTTAAAGGCCAATAAATCAATATTTCTTCCTACTATCGGTTTGGTAGGGTCCTACGGATGGAACGAAGGTAATTTCCCGGCGACCAACTTCTTGGCTTCGAATACGTCTACGGGCCTTTCTGGTGGGGTGAACCTCACTTGGAACTTGTTTGATGGAGGAGGTGGAATTACCCAGATAAAGAATTCAAAAATTTTACTGGACAACGAGGAAACGGTAAAAGCACAGATCACGCAAGAGGTGTTGAGGGATGTAAAAAATGCCAAGGACAATTATATGAACAGGCTCCAGATTTATAACCTTCAAGAACAAAACGTGGTCACGAATCAAAATAATTTCGAACGGTCCAATGAGCAATTTCAGATAGGAAGCATTACGTCGATCGAGTTACGGCAGGCGCAGATCAACCTATTGAACGCACAGACCAATAAGAATTTGGCCAAATATGATGCCAAGTTGGCCGAGCTACAATTACTCCAACTTACAGGACAATTATTGAATATCGAGCTTTAATAGTGTACATAATAAAAAAGCGAATGTATAGCGAAACATCGGATTACGAGCTGTTGCAAATTTTGAAGGGGTATGCTTTGCTTACATTTGAAGCGCAGCTGAGCCTGAAAGAAGAAATTCGGAAACGTGATGTAAAAGTAGACCTTTCAGATTTGGAGCGTGCCATTGCTGCAAAAATGGTGGACATTAGAAATTTGGTTCATTTGAAGGATTTTGGCTTCGAAGCCACGCGAACAACCGATGGAATAAAGGTCGAACGTACGAAAAAGGCGGTATTTACCGATGTGTTCGCCATTCTTTTGGGATTGTGCGTTTTTGTAGTCGGTATCTATGGGGTCATTAATTTGGTCATGACCTTCATTAATGGTGATGAACTCGACGTGTTCACCTTGGCCTTTAAAGCTGCGATGGCCAGCTTGCTGTTTATAGGCTTTAGTTTCTTTAGCGGGTTGAAACGCATTTTCGATTACGCTGGCTTTGAACTCTCGAACCATCAAGGCAGCATTACCTTAAAAAAACGTTTCGATGTAAAATTAGAGGAGATTAAAGCAAAAGCATCTGACGTATTGCTGGATAACGATGAGGATATCTTAATTCTAAGGTTGGGCGAACAGGTAATTTTTACGTCGAATGCCGATAATTTAATCCAGACGATGACCTTACAGGAACTTACAAAAGAATTGAAAAAGGCATAAAAGTATGTATGAACATTTCTTTCAATGTCCGTATTGTTGGGAAGATGTATCTATGCTTCTCGATCCATCGGTAAGAAGGCAGACCTACGTTGAGGATTGCGAAGTATGTTGTAACCCCATCGAAATTTCTCCGTTTTTTGAAGATAATGAGTTAACAGGTTTTGAAGCGCAGAGCATCGAGCAGTAGCTAGTGTACTTCGTGTATCTTACCGCCGAAGTTATTGTCCTTATCTACAATCTTTGGGCTTCCATAAATAGTAACAGAACTACCTGCCTTCACCCTTGCGATGACTTTTTCGGTTCCATGAACCTCTGCCTGCCCTCCTGCCAGAACGGTAACCGTAGTTTCTGAAGTCGATAGTTCCTTATTATATGCCTTGGCACCGGTATTTACATACACCTCTTGGGTCAATGCGGTTCCGGACAATTTTATCTCACTTCCCGCACTACTTTTTACGGTAACGTTTTCCACATCTAATCGAAGAACGATAAGCGCGGCCTCTTGGGCCTTAAGTTCCAATAGGGTTCCCGTGATGGTTTCGGAAGAGTGTATTCTTCCATTCTCATTGGCATCCAATAGGGTCAGTACTTCGGTATAGTACAGATTGGCGTCTATCATGTCTGTGCTTACCAAACCCTCTCGGTTTATCCTCAGTTTCAATTGGCCATTGTCCTCAATAATGACCAAATCGCTTACATCTCCACCGGATACGGTAATTTTGTTTTCTGTTCCCTTGATCAAGGTGACATTCATGCGATCATACACTTTGAGCCTTGTAAACTTCTGTAAGCTCTCGGTCGAATGGTCTTGTCCTTGCGCATTCGCGCACAGTATACAGGCTAGCCATATGGTAAGTACTGTTTTCATTTGGTTTGGGTAATTAGGCGGAACGAAGTTACTATAGAAAATGGTTATTTTTTTGGTAAGTTTCGTAATTTAAACCCTTCAAGTCAGATTCAGGTCAAACATTCGGCAGCCATATGGGTATGGGCGGATGTTTCGGTATCTTAAGTCAATCCTTATTTTTCAAACCCTATGGGCAAAAAGCATATTTTAGTCGGTTCTTCCCTTATTTTGCTCATTATCGGTTTTGCAACCTTATCCTTCTATCCGAATACAGATGATGCGGCTGGCATAGAGACGACCGACACCATTTCCACTAAAAATGAATTGCGAAAAAATTTCTACGAAGAGCGTGAAATTTTGGTGGTGTACGTGGCGAAAGATGCGCAGCTATCCGAAAAATATGAGAAAATTTTAAAAAGGGTGTCCCTTCAGGAACAAACAACATCATGGCGAAGTGTAAAAATCAATTTCAAGAACATAACGGAGGCTACCCAAGAAGATTTGGAAAAACACACCGTGTATTTGGTTGGAGCCTTGCACGAAAGTAAGATGCTCAAAGCGCTTTTACAGGGAACACCTTTCACAGTACAGCGTGATGGTATCCAATTGGGCTCAAAAAGGATCCCGACAGACAAAGGGTTGTTATCCGTACTTTTT
>JBARCC010000617.1:0-16102 GCA_049793635.1 Maribacter sp.
ACACGAGTATTTTCTTTGGATTGTCTAAAAATTCAATTCCATAATCCGATTCCTCTGGCACAATCTTTTCTCGCCTTCCTTTTTGGTCATTTTCATAAAAAGTATCACTATAATAATCTGTCATAACCCATTGTCCTATAAGTTTTTGTTCTTTGGTTAATTCAACAGAACCATTAGAATTGTCAGATTCACAGGAATAAATAAGAAATAAGGATGAAATAAGAATAATAATTTTTTTCATGTAATTATGTATTAAATGTTTTACAACGTAAGGATATATAGATCATATGATCTATATATCCTTTATATGCGGAACTAAGATAAGAGATCTTTTATGCCGTTGAAGGAGGTTTCTGCCACATGGGTGTACATTTCCGTTGTTTTGGTCGAGCTATGACCCAATACCTAATGTATATGCCCTATTTCGTTGCCGTCTTCCAATAGCTGGGTCACAAAGCGATGTCTAAGCATATCGGCATTATATTTTTGTAAATGCCCGTTCTTTTAGCGGCCACGGAGATACGTTTCAGCACCATCCATCAAAACAACGTACAACTAGTATTAAATCATGGATGTAATCAGAAACCGGCCTGTTCATTTTTAATGGATAAATTTTTTCAGGATTCCCCCAATGTATTGCTCTATTGCACATATTAGTACTTATATTAGGAAAGATTGAAACATAGAAGAACATGGCATTAAAAGTTGCAATAAAACATAAAACAAAATACCTATACGATAGGTCTATCAGCCTATCGCCCCACATCTTCAGGTTACGGCCCGCGCCGCACAGCAGAACACCCATTGAGGCGTATTCCATTAAGATTACCCCTGAAAACCATTTTTTTAACTGGCAGCAGGATCCTTTTGGGAACTACTTGGCCCGTATCGTGTTCCCGGATAAAACAACGGAACTCTCGGTCGATGTCGAAATCATTGCCGATCTAAAGACCATCAATCCCTTTGATTTCTTTGTGGAGGAAGCGGTGGAGAATTTTCCGTTTACCTATTCCGAAGAATTACAGAAAGAATTGTTGCCCTATTTGGAAAAGGTGGAAAGCGGACCGTTGTTGACCGATTGGCTATCTAAAATCGATAGAACGCCCAAACGGAGCATCGATTTCTTGATCGGTCTGAACAGCGACCTATATCATCACTTGAACTATACGTTGCGAATGGATCCCGGGGTGCAGACCTGTGAGGAAACCTTGAGCAGTAAACTGGGTTCCTGCCGCGATTATGCGTGGTTATTGGTACAGACCTTACGCCATTTGGGCTTGGCCGCCCGCTTTGTGTCCGGGTATCTGGTGCAATTGAAGTCTGACGAAAAATCGTTGGACGGCCCCTCTGGTCCGGAAGAAGATTTCACGGATCTGCATGCTTGGGCAGAAGTCTATTTGCCCGGGGCCGGGTGGATCGGTCTTGATGCCACATCGGGACTCTTGGCCGGGGAAGGACATATACCATTGGCCTGTACGCCTTCGTACGAAAGTGCGGCGCCCGTTTCGGGGATGGCTGATTTTGCCGAGACTACCTTTGAATTCGAGAATTCCGTCACCCGTATATTCGAATCGCCACGGGTGACCAAACCATATACGGAGGCACAGTGGAAAGCGATCTACGATCTAGGTTTTGTGGTAGAGGAAGAGCTACAGGCGAACGATGTCCGCCTGACCATGGGGGGCGAACCTACTTTTGTTTCCATAGACGATATGGAATCCGAAGAGTGGAATACCGCTGCCGATGGGGCCCATAAACGGGAATTGGCGAGTACCCTCTCCTCAAGATTGATGGAGGTATTTGGTAAAGGTGGCGTTTTGCACCATGCGCAGGGGAAATGGTACCCGGGCGAACCCTTGCCGCGTTGGTTGATAGGCATCCATTGGCGAAAGGATGGGGAGAAAATATGGAACGACCCTAAGCTATTGGCCTCCTTTTCCCAAGACTACAGGTTGCCAGAAGACATTACAAAAGCATTTTTAACGACCTTGGCCGACGTTCTAGGATGCTCAAGCGAGCCCATTGTTCCCGCTTTTGAAGACGCATTTTATTTCTTATGGGAAGAGGGAAAACTTCCTATCGATGTCGACCCAAAACAATACAATAAAGACGACACCCATTTACGTCGCAAGTTAGGCGATATTTTAGAGCAGGGCATCGGCAAAACCGTGGGCCATGTGTTTCCATTGATCAAGAAAAATGACCGCTGGTTGACCAATCCATTGGAATTTCGTGGCAAACATTTAGTATTGACACCGGGCAATTCTCCCATCGGCTTGCGTTTACCCTTGGATTCCCTGCCCAAAAACCCCGAAGTACCCTCGGAGCCTACCGCAGAACCCGAATTGTTTGAAAAACGACCTCCATTGCCTGCATATGGGGAAGCTTTGGAAAAACGAAAGCATACGAAGGCGTCGGCATCGAAAGCTGAAAAACAACCTTTTGTGCGTACTGCACTATGTGCCGAGGTAAGGGAGAACAAATTCTACCTCTATTTACCTCCATTGGATAGCGCGGAGGATTTTTTAGATCTAGTGGCAAGCATAGAAGCTACCGCAAAAAAATTGGAAGTCCCGGTGATCATGGAAGGCTACGAGCCACCCCGCGATAATCGATTAGAGGTGTTGAAAGTGACTCCGGATCCAGGAGTGATAGAGGTGAATGTGCATCCGGCCAAAAACTGGAAGGAGCTTACGGAGAATACCTTAACACTCTATGCCGAGGCAAAACAGGCCCGTTTGGGAACCGAAAAATTTATGCTGGATGGCAAACACACCGGTACCGGTGGTGGCAACCATGTCACTTTGGGTGGGGTTACCCCGGCGGATAGTCCGTTGTTGCGCGATCCACAATTATTGAGAAGCCTGTTGACCTTTTGGCAGCATCATCCGGGACTTTCCTACCTGTTCTCAGGGGCGTTTATTGGGCCAACGAGCCAGGCACCACGGGTAGATGAGGCCCGATTGGAAAATCTGTATGAACTGGAAATCGCCTTTTCACAGATACCCGATGATAAGGAAGTACCGTTTTGGCTGACGGACCGTCTGTTTCGCCATTTGCTGACCGATCTTACCGGGAATACCCACCGGGCAGAATTCTGTATCGATAAATTGTATTCGCCAGATTCGTCATCGGGCCGTTTGGGAATCTTAGAATTACGTGCATTCGATATGCCGCCCCATGCGCAAATGAGTTTAATGCAGATGCTATTGGTACGGACCTTGGTCTCCTGGTTTTGGAAGAAGCCATACAAGCATGATCTGGTACGTTGGGGTACGGAATTACACGATAAATTTTTGATGGAACACTATGTAAAAGAAGACATCAAGGATATCGTACGGCAACTGAACGATGCGGGCTATCCGTTTAAATTGGATTGGTTCGATCCCTTCTTTGAATTCCGTTTTCCTTTATACGGGATGGTAGAAATCAATTCCATTCAATTGGAACTGCGCATGGCCATCGAGCCTTGGAACGTGTTGGGCGAGGAAATGACCGGTGGCGGAACGTCTAGGTATGTGGATTCTTCGTTGGAGCGTGTACAGGTGAAACTCACAAATTTTACGGAAGAGCGTTATACACTGACCTGTAACGGGGTAAAAGTAGAACTCAGTGGCACGGGGACCAAGGGCGAGTACGTGGCCGGGGTCCGTTTCAAGGCATGGGAGCCTTGGTCGGCGCTGCACCCCACCATAGGAGTGGATACACCCTTGGTCTTTGATATCGTGGACGATTGGAACCAGAAATCCATCGGAGGATGCACCTATTTTGTAGCACATCCCGGGGGTCGTTCGTACGATAGCTACCCCGTGAATAGCTTAGAGGCAGAATCGAGACGCATCAATCGGTTTTGGGATATCGGCCAGCCTCGAGAAGAAGTGGTGCCTACCACTACGGAAGCAACCACAAAATTTACGGGGAGAATGGTCGAACCCAAGCAAGGTTCAAATACCTTTGTATACAAAGAAATTCCAGTGAATCCCGAATATCCACATGTAACCGATTTGCGTAAAAAATAATTTAGAAGGGAATGCCGACAACAAAGACGAGCTGGTTGAACAGCTATACCACACATCAGGGAAATGATGAACTTTATACTGTGAACAATGGGGTAAAACCCTATTGGAACAAACTCTTTGCCAGTTTTGACAAATTGGGCGCGAATGGGCTCACCACCCGTCAAAAGGATATCGATTGGTTGCTTTCTGAAAATGGGGTCACCTATAACGTATACAACGATCCAAAGGGAATGCACAGGCCGTGGAGCTTGAACGTGGTACCCTTTGTATTGCATCAAGATGAATGGACTACCGTTGCCGCAGGTTTGAAACAACGGGCAGAACTATTGAATCGGGTATTAAAGGATGTGTACGGGGAGCGGAACCTCATTAAAAATGGTATACTGCCCCATGAGGTAATTTATGGGCACCGTGGATTTTTACGGCAATGCTCGGGCATGGAGCTTAATCTGGAAAAATTGTTGTCGATGTACGCTGCAGATCTATGCCGTGGGAGCGACGGGCGTTTATGGGTGGTAAACGACCGCACCGAAGCCCCATCGGGAATGGGGTATGCGCTTGAGAACAGATCCACTTCAAGCAGGGTGCTTCCCGAGATGTATGCGAAAATGAACGTGAAGCGGCTCTCCTCGTTTTTTCAGGAATTCAATCAGATGCTCATCGATTCCGCCCCGGGGAAAAAGGAACATCCGACCATCGTTATCCTTACGCCCGGTTCCCATAACGAAACCTATTTCGAACATGCGTATTTGGCTTCCTTCTTGGGATATCCATTGGTACAGGGAAACGATTTGGTGGTACGTGACGGTTTTCTTTGGATGAAATCCTTACAAGGCCTTAAGCAGATCGATGTTGTGCTGCGTAGGGTGGACGATGCCTTTACGGATCCTTTAGAATTACGCGAGGATTCTCATTTAGGTGTGGCCGGATTGTTGGATGTCGTGCGACGAAAAAACGTATCGATCATTAACCCGGTGGGGAGCGGGGTCATCGAAAACCCGGGATTGATCCCGTTCATGCCCGCCATTGCCAAGTATTTTTTGGACGAAGAGTTGATCTTACCACAGATAGCCTCTTGGTGGTGCGGACAGGAAAAGGAAAAGAACTACGTGCTTCAAAATTTGTCGCAATTGGTGATCAAACGAATAGACCGCACGAATAGGGAAAGTATTTATTTCGGAGAATTTATGGATGCCGAAGCATTGGATGCGCTTAAAAAAGTGATCCTCGAACGGCCGTATCGCTTCGTGGCCCAAGAACGCATCCACTTTTCAACGGCACCCAATTTAACGGCCAGTACGCTAGAACCTAGAAATGTGGTCACCCGCGCGTTTTGTATCGCTTCAAAAAATGAGTATTCGGTGATGCCCGGTGGGTTGGTGCGTGTCGCACCTGATGGCGATACTGTGCGTGTTTCCAATCAACGGGGCGGTACCAGTAAAGATTTCTGGATATTGGAAGATGCACCCATCAAAGATGAAAAAAATCGACAGTGGCAGAAAAAATCTTCGGTCGCCATCTCGGGGCTCAATGATTTACCCAGCCTAACGGCCGAAAATTTATATTGGGCAGGGCGCTATGTGGGCAGGACACTGGTCAACGCCCGTTTTTTACGTACGGTGATGCGGCAAATGGCCATTGTTCAACATCGCAATGAAAAACCCGATTCCGATAAATTGAAAGTATTGTTCAAGGCGGTAACCCAATTGACCGGCACGTATCCGGGGTTTTTGGAAAAGGCGAAGGACGGTAAATTTGCAATGGATAACCCATATGAGGAGATGCTTTCGGTAATCTTGGATACCAAAAGAATAGGCAGTTTGGCCCATACCATTAGCATGTTCAGTAATTCCTACTACTCGATCCGCAACCTATGGTCCTCCGATATGTGGCGTGTATTTGAGAACATCCAGAAACTATGGAATTCGCTGGTGGAAGGGGACGACCATTCCATCAACCGCATTTTAAAAGTACTGAACCAGCTTATTACGAGGTTGATCGCCTTTATGGGATTGATCGAGGAAAGCATCATGGTACAGCAAGGTTTGCTGCTGTATTTTATCGGTTTGCAATTGGAGCAAAGCACGCTGACCATTACAAAGTGCCGTTCACTTTTGGCCATTAAATACGATGAACAAGTCGAATACGATTTGTTGGAATATCTTTTGACCAGCCATGAAAGCCTGAACATCTACCGGTACAGTTATCGCTCCCATATCGAATTGGAGCACGTACTGGACTTGGTGCTGCTAGATGTGGATTACGCAAGGTCCTTGACATTCATGATCAATAGGCTGCAGAAAGATATTGCACGATTACCGCATTCACAACAAGACCATCAATTGAGCAAGTATCAGAAATATGTCTTCGAGGCTTTTTCAAAATTAAGATTGACAGAATCGTCCAAACTGGCACAAACGAAATTTGGAAACGAATACAAGCGTGAAGCGTTGGACACCCTGATGGAAGAACTCTCGGAACTTTTGCACCAGGCGTCACAATCGATTACCAATACCTACTTCAACCACACCGATAAACAAAATCAACTGTTTACACAGTCCTTTCCTATTTAAGCATGATGTTCAACGTAACCCATATCACCAAATACGAGTACAATGCCCCGGTGAGCTATTGCCATAATATTGCGACCTTACGACCAAGGGAGTCGAAGGGTCAAGAACTGTTGGACTATAAGATCCATATTTCTCCCGAGCCCGCTGAAATTTCTGAGCGGATCGATTTTTTCGGCAACTACATCACCCGTTTTTCTATCCAAAAGGAACATAAAATATTAAAGGTGACCACAACGAGTAGGATTGCAAGGGATTACGCCCAATTTCATGAGGCTTTTCATAGCGATGCCTGTAAAAGCGTCACCATGAACGATGCGCTTGTAGCCTTGAAATCGATGGATGAAAACGTGTTGGATGCCAAGCAGTATGTCTTGGAGTCCATTTTTATACGACGCACCGATGCGTTGATCCGGGAATATGCAGAAGCGTCCTTTCGAGGTAATCGCTCAGTATTCGATGCCGCCTATGAATTGATGCAGCGCATCTATACCGATTTTGAGTTTGATGCTGAATTTTCTACCATTTCGACCCCCATCGAGGAAGTGATGCGTGAGAAAAAAGGGGTATGTCAAGATTTTGCCCAAATCGCGATTGCCTGTATTCGCTCTGTGGGCCTACCGGCGAGGTACGTAAGTGGCTATATAGAAACGCTACCTGCACCGGGCAAGAAAAAACTCATCGGTGCCGATGCCTCCCATGCCTGGTTTGCCCTGTTCATACCCGGTTTTGGGTGGGTAGATTTTGATCCGACCAATAATCAAATCCCAAAAGACCAACACATCGTCGTCGGCTGGGGAAGGGATTATTATGATGTACCTCCCCTAAAAGGAGTGGTGTACGGGAGCGGGCAAAGCAAACTGAAGGTATCCGTTGATATTGCTGCGGTGGTTTAGCTGCATGCATTCAGTTATAGTTTCTGTAGGACAAGGTTTTAGATGGAGCATCACGTTTTGCCGGTATATCGAAATAGCAGATCATCATCGTTCGGTAATGCCGGGTGAATAAAGTCATTGCTGTATAGTGATCAGCACATGGGTTTACGTTAACGCTTCAATGCAAATGCCAAAGGATTTATATTCGCAAGAACTTTTACGGTTTGTTCGATACCGGTGGATAGGAAGGACAATCGAATGAACGGCGTATCCCCGTGCTTTCTGGAATGGTATCGATTTGTAGAAATCCCATAATCGATTAGAAACCGTTCTAGAACCGCAATACATTTCATTTTTTGTAACTTCCGTAATACAAACAGCTATGTGTCAGATGTATTTCAATAAACTCTTCATTCTTATTCTTTTTCCCTTTTTAGTGCTGGGTCAGAACCTTCTGCCTCCTGTATATAACTATAAAATATCCGATTATCAAGCAGCGAGCAAGAACTGGGGAATTGCCGTAAATGACGAAGGGGAACTATTTGTAGCGAACAATAAGGGATTACTGTATTTTACAGGGGAACAATGGACGCTGAACCCACTGCCCAATAACACGATTATAAGATCCGTATTATGTGTTGAAAATCGTATTTATACAGGTTCGTACGAAGAATTCGGGTATTGGGTAAAGAACTTGCGGGGCGATTTAGAATATACTTCGTTAACCGAGCTGATCAAGGGACATCAATTCACCAGTGAGGAATTTTGGGAGATATTGGTGCAGGGCGAAAATGTGTATTTCCGTTCATTTACGACCATTTATAAATATGCAGGGAACAGCATAACGGTGGTGGACCCTACGGTAATCATTTCGGATATGGTAGTTTTACAGGACCGCATCATCGTTGCCGCCCTGAACGATGGTCTTTTTGAATTGATTGGGGAAACGTTGATTCCTTTAAAGCAGCAGCAATTGCTCATGGGAAAAACGGTTACCGACATGGCCGTACTGCCTCAAGGTCTTCTTATCGGCACAAAATTGGGGGGATGCTATTTGTTGAAGAACGAGGTCCTACAACCGTGGGACACCTCGATAAACCTAGAACTAAAAACACACCAGCTCAACAAGATGATTGCTGTCTCCGATGGTAAAATAGCGTTCGGGACCATTAAGAACGGCATATACATCTACGATACGGAAGCTAAAAAAGCAGAGGTACTGAACAAAGGATCAGGCTTACAGAACAACACGGTACTGGCAATGTTGTATCATAAGGAACAGCTATGGGTAGGCTTGGACAATGGGGTGGATAGGATCAAATTGGATAATCCCATAACGTATTATACCGATTATTCCGGGCTTCTTGGAACGGTGTACGACGTCGCACTTTATAAAGGGGTAATGTATCTGGGTACCAATACGGGTGTCTATTATTTCGATGCCGAAAATCAACTAAAGTTCGTTGACGGTACGCAAGGTCATGTATGGGATCTGGAAGTGGTGAACGGCTCCCTGTTGTGTGGCCATAATACGGGGACGTTCAGCATCACCGATCTTGACAAGCTAGAGCAAATTTCCGATATCGCCGGAGGGTTTAAAATCATCAAGGTTCCCGACAGCGCGGATACCTATATTCAAGGTACGTATAACGGCTTGGTGAAATATGCAAAAAAGGGTGATGGTTTATGGGACATCTCCACCATCTCTGGGATAACGGTACCTATTAAACAGCTCTGTTTTGAAAATTCCAATACGCTTTGGGCGGCCCACCCCTATAAGGGATTTTATAGACTAACGATTAACGACGGGCTTACGGAAATCGTAAAGGTGGAAACTTTTGAGGACTCCGATTTACCGAACAATTATAACGTCAAATTGTTCAACATTAAGAATCAAATAGTCTTCTATAACCGTGGAGTTTGGTTTAGGTACGATCCCATTCAGAACAAGATTGTTGAATTCCTCGAGTTTGACGCCTATAAAAACAGGGAGCTCATTTATGCGGACAATGAACATTTTTGGTTCGTGGAGGATAATAATAATGGTAACCGAAACGAAATAACCTATACCGATTTTAAATCGGACAGTTTGGTGATTTCAGACGTTCAGCTCAAAGAACGCTTGGTTCCAGAATCCCAAAGCATTATCAAGTTGAACGATTCCATTTTTTGCATTACACTGGGCGATGGTTTTGGCAGCATCAACCTGAACGAATTGCAAAGGCATCTTAGTGCGCATTCCCTTCCGGCACCGAAGTTAAATGCGTTTAGAGGGAAGGGTGAAAAATACCCGATAGACGGGAGTTTGATCGATATCCCGTTTAACCGATCGCGGCAACTGACCATCGAAGTATCGGCACCCACGTTGATAAAGCCCCGCTATTTTTATGAAATTACCGGTAATGAACAGTATAGCGCTACCATCAATGACGGTCAGATAGCGTTCCAAAATCTATCGTACGGGGATTATGAAATTGGGATCGCTACCATTGGAATGGATAATGCAATGTCGTCAAAGACCTGGGTGAAATTTCAGATCGCTCCCCCATGGTATGTATCCAAAGTAAGTATTGTACTATACGCCGCCTTGTTGATAGCCATCGTTTTTATGATACGGTGGTACAACAAACGAAAGTTATTGAGAAAACAAAAGGAATTGGAGGTCAAGTTACAGAAAGAACAGGAAAAATACCTTGTGGGTCTAGAGCGCGAAAAATTATCCAAAGAGATCAGGTCAAAACAAAAGGAGTTGGCGCGCACAACCTTTAACATTGCCAAGAAGAATGAGGTAATGTTGGAATTGAAGAATATGTTGGTCATGGACAAGGATAATTTTTCAAATCCACAGCGCTACAGGAATTTTATAAAAAAATTGGATAAATCGGTCAATGATAAAGAAGATTGGAAACGGTTTGAAGTAAATTTTAAGGAACTGCATGAAGATTTCTTTGAAAAGCTTCTGAAAACTTATCCAAAACTTACCACAAAAGACCTTAAACTTTGTGCATTTTTAAAAATGAACCTCTCCTCCAAAGAAATAGCACCGCTAATGGGTATCACCGTACGGGGGGTGGAAATTAATAGGTACAGACTACGAAAAAAACTACATATTGATAGTTCTGAAAACCTTTCCAACTTTTTAATTACGTTCTAGCACGTCATTATTGACGTACCTAGGTGTTAAATCCTTTAAAAAATAGTACAACACTACTACATCATTATGTTAAAATTTCACATTCGAACGGGCTGTGGACTACTGCATACACCTGCGAATACGGGTAATCCGTGGTTTTAATGATATGATGTATTTTTTATGTAGCCTTCAAAATCCCTAATACCTCATAGTCTTGTTAATTTAGTAAAATCAGAACCAAATTATTACGACATTATGAAAAAAAGGTATGTTATATTATTGAATATATTATTTCTAATACATTTTGTAGGTGTTGCCCAAGACACTTTTACGGTATCAGGAACGATAAGTGATGCCAGTGGGCAGCCCTTGCCCGGTGCAACCATCTTGCTTAAGGGAACTACAATGGGTACACAGTCCGATTTTGATGGTAATTACATTTTGGAAAATATTCCTGAAGACGGAACCTTGGTCATTAGTTATATAGGGTTCGTTAGCAAGGAAGTTTCCGTAAACGCCCAAAGTACGATTAATGTCGGCTTGGCAGATGACGCACAGGCACTGGATGAGGTGGTCGTCGTGGGTTATGGAAGTCAGAAACGATCAGACATCACGGGAGCGGTTGTTTCCGTAAAGGCGGAAGAAATCGTTAAGCAGCCTGCATTGACGGCGGCACAAGCGTTACAGGGTAAGGTAGCGGGTGTGAACATCATCGCCAATGATGCCCCAGGGGCTACCCCCACGGTCATCGTTAGGGGTTTGGGAACCGCACAAGCGGGTAGGGAGCCTTTTTATGTGGTAGACGGCCAGCCATTGCAGGATATAAGAAGCATAAGCCCATCCGATATCGCATCCATAGAGTTTCTTAAAGGGGCATCATATGCAAATATATATGGAATAAGGGCCGCAAATGGGGTGATTTTGATTACGACCAAAAAAGGTAAGAAAGGGAAAACCACGTTTAATTTCGATACATTTTATGGTATACGGTCCGTTTTGAACCAAGTAGAAATGGCGGGTGCCGACCAGTACATTCAATATTTTAATGAGGAGAGTGCTGCGGTAGGTGGTTTTCTGTTACAGCCCAACCAACGGTACAACACCGACTGGTACGATGCATTGTTGCAAACGGGTACCATGTCGAGCAATAACTTTTCCGTATCGGGTGCCGGGGAAAATATCGACTACTTTTTTAGTTACAACTTCTATGAGGAAGAGGGTATCTTAAAGGACAATAAGTTCAATAGGGGTAGTATACGGAACAATAACACGTATCATTTGTTCAATGATCGATTTAGGATCATTCAAAACTTGAACGTAACCTACAACAAGCAAAATCCGAAACCGTTCGGTGCGTTCAATGATGCGTACAGACAATCGCCACTTGTACCGGTATTTTATGACAATGGTCTTTTTGGACAAAATTTCGTAAACCAAAATACGGGTATTGTCGGTTTCGAATCGGGCGAAGGTGAATCCGTGGGTAGGCTGAGTCCGCATGGAAATCCGGTATCCAGTGTATTTTTTGATGACCAAACGATTTATGAGACTACGCTACAAGGTCAAATTACCGCCGAGGTAGATATTACAAATCAACTGAAATTAACGAGTAGGTTCGGTGCTACACAGTTTAATTCCAAAAACAATCAGTTCAATCCTATACGACAACGATGGCTCAACGCAGATCCTCGAAGAACGGTGGAGCAATTTGAGGCCGGAAGGATCGATGGTGATGGCGATGGTACCATTTCGACCGAATTTGCCAACAATTCGTTCAGTGTAGAGGATATCGAATTTTTTAGATGGAACCTAGAAGCGTTCTTGAGTTATGATGCGTCTTTCGGGAACCATAATATCTCGGGGACCGCAGGGTTGAGCCGTGAAAATTTTGGTGCGAGGGAGCTAATAAGGGCACAGGCGTTTGATGTGTTCGATCAGCCAAGGTTACGAAGTCTAGGAAGAAGAACTTCTTCTTTCTTCGATAACACCGTTGATCAAGAGTTCAGCCAATCTACCAATCTACAATCGTATTTCGCTAGGGCCGAATATGATTTTAATGAAAAATATTTCTTGAGGGCCGTAATTAGAAGGGATGGTACGAGTAATTTCATAACTGGGGAAAACTTCTTCGACAATTTCCCTGCGGTGAGTTTGGGTTGGACCCTTACAGAAGAAAATTTTCTTAAAGACAACGAAACGTTGAATTTCTTTAAGGTGTACGCTGGTTGGGGATTGTTGGGGAACGCCAATGTACCGTTTAATACGCAACAGGTAAATACCAACGCGGGATCTGGTAATCAGAATTACGTTTTTGGCCCAACCCAAGAACTTATCTTCGGGGCATCATTCGGAAGTCCCGTGCTACCGCTACAATGGGAGGTTACGGAAGAATATGAGGCCGGTTTCGATTTCGCCATGTTCAATAGAAAATTATCAGGAACGGCCACCTATTACAACAGACGGAATACCAATGCCATTATTAATGTCCAGAACATTCTTAATTCAGCTGCTGAAGGTAATTTTTTGGCCCAAGCGGCAGAAGTATCAAATACGGGGTTTGAATTTTTGGTGAATTGGAACGATAGGGTAAGTGATAATTTTAGCTACAATTTTGGTATCAATGTTTCTACGAACGAAAACAGGGTAGAGAATGTGGTTTCTGGTTTCGATGGTGAAATCGGGGGTTCTTTAGGAAATGGTGAAAACACCAAAAGGCTCAAAGAAGGGGAGCCGCTGTTTGCTTGGTGGTTACTGGAAGAAGATGGGGTTTGGCAGAGCCAGGAAGAAATAGATGCTAACGCCTCCGTAGGGAATGCAGCCCCGGGACATCTACGGTATAAGGATCAAAACGATGACGGTATTATAGATGACCGTGATAAACGCTATTTTGGAAACTACGTACCCACCTTTAATTATGGTATCAACATTGGCGCACAATACAAAGACTTTGATTTTAGTCTTGCCGGCTTTGGTGTTGGAGGAAATTACATTTATAATGGATTGGCAAATACACGTTTGGGAGGTGAAAACATAACCTTAGAAAATTTTAATACGAGATGGACCGGGCCAGGTTCTACGAACTCGGCCCCGGGTGCTGATCGCGATTTCCTCGCCTCAACGCATTGGTTGGAAAAAGGGGATTTCTTTAGGATCAGTAACATCACCCTAGGGTATACCATCACAGAAACTGGGTTTTTGAACAGGGCGCGCATCTATCTAACCGCTCAAAACCCGTTCATGTTCACGAATTATTCCGGCTTTACGCCAGAACTGAATTCGAATGGAATTCCAAATCAAACAACAGGTATCGAACTTACGGCCTATCCAACGACGAGAACCTTTCTTTTAGGACTGAACATACAGATATAATAGACGCTTGATAAACAAATAGAATTATGAAGACTACATTAAAATATATTTTAGTACCCTTTACCCTGGTTATAGCTTTTTATAGCTGTGACGATTTCGTGGAAGATGTTGAGGTGGTAAACCCAACGGCCATAGAAAGTGGGGAAGATTTTCAACCTACGCAGTTCGTAACCGGGGTGTACGGGAACCACACCGACTTCTCTTATGCATTTTCTTTTTTAGGGATTACAGAAATTATTTCGGACAATGCGGATAAAGGTAGTTCCCCTACCGACACGGGTGCGGATAAGAATCTTTTGGATGGTCTTACGCATACCACTTCCATCCCCTCGATTCGGGCAATGTGGACGCAGTGGTATAAAACCATAGGGCGGGCTTCCTTAGCGATTACGTTCACAGAAGATTTTAATCCTATACAAGAATCCTTACGCAGTAGGCTTATTGGTGAATGTAAATTTTTAAGGGCCCTCAATTATTTTTGGTTGGTACGTTCTTTCGGTGATATTCCCATACAGGATGTGGATTTGATCGCACGGGCGCCTACCTCGGAAGTATATGCATATATTGAGCGCGACCTTATTGAGGCTATCGCGGCACTACCCGTTAAAAGTCAGTACGCGGCCAGTGATTTGGGCAGGGCCACCAAGGGGTCGGCACAGGCATTATTGGCAAAAGTGTATCTGTACCAAGAGAAATGGCAAGAGGCCGCTGATATGGCCAATACCATCATCACTTCTGGTGAATATGATTTAGAGCCCGACTATGCTACCGTTTGGCGTGCATCGACCGAAAATGGGGTAGAATCTTTATTCGAGTTGCAAGGGCGTGGCGAAATTATTGCCCACGGTATACAGCAGTATTCATCTACACAAGGTGTCAGAGGACCAGGTGGTTTTGGTTGGGGATTCAATGTGCCATCGGAAGATTTATTGAATGCTTTTGAATCGGAAGGAGACGACATAAGAAGGGATGCTACGATTATATTCAGAGGGGAAACCTTATTTGATGGCCGGCAAGTTGAAGAAGGGGTAGAAAATCCTCGGTACAACGAAAAGGCTTATTCAAGTGCGAACGAAGGTCAACCCGATGGCGATAAGAATATACGTATCCTACGGTTTGCAGAAATATTATTGATACGCGCAGAGGCGTTGAATGAATTGGGCCAATCGGGAGATGCCTTAGTCCCTTTGAACAGGGTAAGAACAAGGGTAAATCTACCAAATATCACGAGTACGGACCAAGGAGCCTTACGACAGGCCATTTGGAAGGAGCGTAGATTAGAGCTGGCTATGGAGCATGACCGTTGGTTCGATCTTCTACGTACGAATCGTGCTGAGGAAGTGATGACTGCTTTGGGACTGCCTTTCATCGCAGGGAAGCACGAACTGTATCCAATTCCGAATGATCAACTTATTCAGACGCCGGAAATGCAACAGAACCCGGGTTGGTAGAGAAAAATTTGTACATATGAAAGTTGTTGAGTTGAGTTTAGTTTTGTTAGTCGTTATGTCCCTTTCGTGGGGATGTAATGACTTCAAAACTAATAAGGGAAAAAGTTCCAACAAAAGCACCGAGGTGTCATTGTCCTTGTCGGAAGATCAGTTATTGGATACTGTGCAAAAGCAGACCTTCAATTACTTTTGGGACGGTGCCGAACCCACATCGGGTCTGGCCCGTGAACGCATACATTTAGATAATATTTATCCTTCCAACGATAAGGATGTGATTACCATTGGGGGTTCTGGCTTTGGTTTAATGGCAATTTTAGTGGGAATCAATCGGGAATTCATTTCTCGGGAAGAAGCACTTGTGCGTTATGAGAAGGCGATACAATTTCTTGAAAAAGCAGATCGGTTTCATGGCGCATGGCCACACTGGTTATTGCCCACGGGTAAAACGGCCCCGTTCGGTAAAAAAGACAATGGGGGCGATCTAGTGGAAACCGCATTTTTAATTCAAGGGCTTTTAACCGTAAGGGAATATTTTAAGGAAGGTACCGATAGGGAGAAAGCATTGTGCGCAAAAATCCAGAAGCTCTGGGAAGAGGTCGAGTGGGACTGGTATACCCAAGGAGGTCAAAACGTGCTATATTGGCATTGGTCACCAGATTATGCCTGGGAAATGGACTTTGATGTT
>JBARCC010000618.1:0-6828 GCA_049793635.1 Maribacter sp.
CCACATAGAAACGCCCAAACTGTTTTTGCAATAGGGTCAAAAAAGAAACCTCCGCCTTGGCACGATATATTTCCCTGCTCACGAACTTGAAAACCATGCCATAGGTGTGTGCTTTTGCTAAGGTAGGGTTGTCCTGCCAAGTGTGTTCAAGCTCATCTCCCCGTATCACGCCTATACTTTTAAGCCCCCTTTCGGATGCAGCAAAAGCGGTGGCTAGGATATGGTTTGAAAAGGCACCCCCAAACGTAAGCAAGGTTTCATGGCCCTGCCGTTGGGCCTCCAATAAATTATACTTGAGCTTTCTGTATTTATTGCCGGAAATGAAGGGATGTAACAGATCTTCCCGTTTCAGGACCAAGGTAACCTGTTTTTGAGTTAATAATGGAAGCCTTACAGGTTGGTTTACACTTTGCAAAAGGGTCGTCTTTTAACGACAAAGGTATTTAATAAAACTAAAGGCCTTTCTATTCGAGAGGTAATCCATTTGCGCTTCTTGGGTATATGCCTCACGCTCAAAACTAATGTTCTGATAGGCCCTGTACGAATCCATATACCACAGGGTACGTATGGCCCATTCGCCAATGTACAGCACATAAAAAGGCAAGATCAATAATTCTTGCTGTTGTCGTAAATGAATTTTCTCATGATTGATCAAGGTAGCATCTTTTCTGAGGTTTCCGTTTTTCAAAAAAATAAAGGGCCATAAAGAAAGACCAACATAATTTTTGTAGAAGAAATGTTTGAATACCAAGATCATAGATTCACTTTTTCTTAGAACAACAAAGATAAAGCCAAAGTAAAATCTTTAAAAAATTAAAGGATTTTGTTGCCAACAATTTCGTTCAACGGTAAAACCTAATGAAAATGAACTCAAATACGTGGTAAATTCAACTTCGGATGCGGTTGTACGGAGAAAGAATTATCTTTATTCATTGAAATGACGCTGCATTATGAAGGAACAAATTCCAATAGAGGAAGGGGATTTTTATTGGACGGAAGATGGCTTTAGGGTCTTTACACAACAATTTCATTTAAAACGTGGTTATTGCTGTGAAAGCGGGTGCAGACATTGCCCATATGGCTACAACGTTAAAACAAATCGACGCTGCTAGATGTTATGTGTTCGGCATGATTATTGCAGTTTTTTAAGTAGAATTGAAGCATTAAAAAAAATACTATGAAAAAAATTAAAATACTAGGCCTTCCGCTATTACTGCTGGTTTTCCTTACCTCTTGTTCGTCTGTTCGAGTCTTATCGGATTATGACCAAAAAACCGATTTTAACAGCTTTACCTCTTACGCTTTTTATAAAACGGGTATCGATAAAGCACAAATTTCGGACCTTGACAAAAAACGGATTCTTCGTGCCATTGAAACCGAAATGGGCTCTAGAGGCTTCGTGAAATCAGAAAACCCCGATGTACTCATCAGCATCTTTACCAAAGAACAAGAACGTGTAGACGTTTATAACAACAATTTTGGTTGGGGTGGCGCTTGGGGCTGGGGTCCCGGTTGGGGCTGGGGCTGGGGAGGCAACAATGTTAGCGTAAGCACACAAGGCTCTCTGTATATCGACCTCATTGACACCAAGACCAATAAGTTGGTGTGGCAGGGTAAAGGAGAAGGCACGCTTGCGAACACTAATAATGTCGCCAAAAAAGAAGAACGTATCAAAAAATTCGTTTCTCAGATATTGGAACAATATCCGCCAGATGCTGTGGCCTTGAAATAAAAATACATTCCTTTAAAAAGACGGTCCGTCTCGATACTATGCGATATGGACCGCCTTTTTATAATTAAAGCCTTTACAGCAGTGGGAAAATGGTGTCGTTTTTTACCTCGTTGAGTACAAATGCACTTTTTACGCTACCGATACTGGGTAATGCCGCAATTTTTGTTTTTGCGAAATCATAATAGGCATCCAGGTTTTTTACCACTACTTTCAGCAAAAAGTCAAACTCACCCCCCACAACAAAACATTCAGCGACTTCTGGATAGGTTTTTACTTCCTTAAAAAAATCATCCATCATGGCTCCTTTCTGTTTCTCCAATGAAACGAAACTGAATACGGTGATGCTTTCCCCAATTTTATCCTTATCTAAAATAGCTACATAATTTTTAATAAATCCTTCTTGCTCCATTCTACGAATACGCTCGTAAACGGGGGTTTTGGTCATCCCTAATTCTTGAGCTATGGATTTTGCCACCCTTTTGGCATCCTTCTGCAAGATGTTCAAAATGGCTTTGTCGATTTGATCCAGTTTTTCGTTCACACTTTTTCCTTAAATGATGACTCTTAATGTACTAAATACGGCTTTATTCCTGTATACCTATTTGAATATAGGTATTTTTCCTAATACAATTCATTTTTAATGTATATAAGTCTAATTATTATATATTTATAGGAAATCAACAGAACTATGCATCACTTGGCACAGGCAAATATTGCACGATTTAAGGCTTCTTTGGATAGCCCTATCATGAAGGAATTTACCGATTTTCTAGAACCTGTGAACAAACTCGCAGAAGAGAGCAAAGGATTCGTCTGGAGATTAACGGATACCGAAGGCCGACCGGCTTCTTATATCGAGTCCCCATTCAAGGATGAATCGATGGCCATCAACGTGAGCGTTTGGGAAAACTACGACGCATTATCCAATTTTGTTTACAGTACGGTGCATAGCTATTTTCTTCGGAACAAGAAGAAATGGTTCGATATTGGAGGCCATTCCCAATTTATCATGTGGTGGATGCCTGTGGGCGAAATTCCGACCCTCGACATGGTAAAGCAAAAATTGGAATTACAGGAAAAACATGGGGACACCCCCGACGCATTTTCAAACAAAGCGCTGTTCGATGCGCAAGGCAACCCTATAAAAAAATAAACGTATGCATACTTCCGATTATGAAAGCAATCCTATTTTAGACAAGCTCCCTAAGCACCTAAAGCAATTCATAAAGCCTCAAAATTACGAGGACTACACCCCTGTCGACCAAGCGGTATGGCGCTACGTCATGCGTAAAAACCTAGCCTATTTGAGCAAAGTAGCCCATGAATCGTATGCGGAAGGTTTAAAAAAAACAGGGATCTCTATTGAACATATTCCCAATATGTACGGTATGAACCGAATACTGAAAGATTTAGGATGGGCGGCCGTAGCGGTTGACGGGTTTATTCCTCCAGCTGCATTCATGGAGTTTCAGGCCTACAATGTGCTTGTAATCGCTTCGGATATCAGACAGTTGGAAAATATAGCCTATACCCCTGCGCCCGATATCATCCATGAAGGAGCGGGCCATGCCCCCATTATTGCCAATCCTGAATATGCAGCTTACCTAAGGCGCTTCGGTGAAATTGGATGTAAAGCGATTTCGAGCGCCAAGGATTTTGAGCTGTATGAAGCGGTACGACATCTGTCGATCATCAAAGAGGCGAAAGGCACCGATCCTAAAGAAATCGAAAAAGCGGAAAAACATATTGAACATTTACAAGATCATATGGGGGTCCCCAGTGAAATGGCGTTGATTCGCAACTTGCATTGGTGGACCGTAGAATATGGACTCATCGGTAGTGTAGAACAACCCAAAATCTATGGTGCGGGACTTTTGTCCTCTATCGGAGAAAGTGAGTGGTGCATGACGGATCAGGTTAAAAAAATTCCGTACACCATAGAGGCCGCTCATACTTCTTTTGATATCACCAAACCACAGCCCCAGCTTTTCGTAACGCCCGATTTTGCGTTCTTAAGTCAGGTATTGGAGGATTTTGCGAATACCATGGCCCTTCGCAAAGGAGGATTGAGCGGTTTGCAGAAATTGATAGACTCCAAGGAATTGGGAACTATAGAACTGAGCACAGGGTTGCAGGTATCCGGTAACTTCGAATCTGTTATTGCGCACGAGGGCAAACCCATTTACTTCCAAACGAAGGGGAAGTCTGCATTGGCCTTCCGAGAGCAGGAATTGGTAGGGCAAGACACCAACCAACACGAGACCGGTTTCGGTTCGCCCATCGGCCGTTTGAAAGGAATCAATATTCCTATCGAAGAAATGAGTCCCCGAGACCTAAAAGCCTATAAAATTTATGAAGGTGAGGTGGTATCGTTAGATTTTGAAGGGGGTATCCACGTAACCGGTCGTATTGTTACCGGCACCCGTAATCTACAGGGCCGAATCATCTTGATTACTTTTGAACAGTGTAAGGTGACCTTTGAGGACCGCATTTTATTCGAATCTGACCAAGAGGCCTATAACATGGCGATCGGTGAGGAAATTGTTTCCGCCTATCATGGCCCGGCAGACTTGAAGAGCTTTGACCTTTTAGACCATACGCTTAGCACCACCCTAGAGAACAAAGCTTCTGAGGGTGCCACCGAACTTGAAACGTATTACCGACAGATACGCGAATATCGAGAGGGGCAAAATACTACCATTTCCAGGACCAAGGTATTTCAGGAAATTCAGGACAATTACCCAATGGATTGGTTATTGCCCATCGAAATTTATGAATTGGCCTTAAAAAGCGGTGATGCCCATTTAGCTAAAACCATAAGGGCCCATGTACACCACATAAAATTGGCTAGGCCGCAATTGGGACAATTGATTGATGATGGTATGGAATTGGCGGCAAATGCAGACGCACTTACGGCTTTATAGTCTGCAAGCCATCCAATGAGGTAATGGTTTCTTCTTTGTAGGACAAGGTCCAGCCCATGGAATGGGTAAGAATGTAGAACTTTTGTAGTTCACTGACCAATCTATTTTCTGCATTGGCACGCAACGCAGAAGCTTCGACCTTTTTCATCAAGGAAGCGGTGACCGTTTTTTTGATTTTGTTATAATCGCCAGCGTCAAACTGATTTAAATAATCTGCGGTAACATCATAATATTCAAAATCTGGATTCAACTTTATCTCCGGCTCTGGAATTTCAATAATCCGCAGTGTTTTGGAAGCTTCGTCGATTTCAAAATCGATTCGAGATAAATCATAGGCTACGGTCACATCGGCATTTACCACGACCAATGCCTTTTTTTCGGCCCGTAGCAGCTGTCCGAAAAGCGCTTTGGAGTCCTTATAGTTATAGACCTCCGAAAAATGGCCTTCCGTTACGATCAACTTCGCTACATTGGCGATTTCCTGCTGAATCAGCATAGAATTTTCCTGAAGAATCGATTTGTTCTCCTTATCATCTGAACAAGACCGAAATATCAAGACGATGGCCAACGTGATCAAAACCCCGGCGATAAATTTTTTCATAGTTCAGGAACGTTAAATTGGATGGAAGGATACTGCTTTACTATATACGCGATTTTAGCGCTTAGCGACTTCAAAAACTGTTGATGTTGCCCAGATGCGGGATTAAAGGGTCGATGCTGTAATCCCTTTTGGATTCCCTCGATCTCTGTCATAAGATGCCGCGCTTCCCCTGAAATCCAAACCGAACAGAATTTTTCCCAAATATATGCTATGGCGACCTCATTTGGGTGTATCATATCCTTGGCGTAAAATCGATAGTCGCGCAACTCATCCATCATAATTTCGTAAGAAGGGAAATAGACCGCTTCAGAACCTTCCATAAAAGAGCGGGACTTCATTACTTCATGAACAGCGGAAATTAAATGTGATTTACTTAATTGGTTCTCCACGACCCCATCCTTTAAATGACGAACGGGTGATACCGTACATATGATTTGGGTTTTCGGGTTTACACTGTGGATCATAGACCAGATGTTATGTAAACTCGCCACTATACGACCGATATCCAAAAGCTCTTTCCCAAACGTTGATTGCCCAACTTTGTGGCAATTGGCAACGATCGCATTGCTTGGCAAATGACGATATACCCAAGCCGTTCCTAAGGTAATACAAACATGTGTGGCGTTCTTTAGGGATTCGCGCGTTATTGCCAGACCTTCGTTCAACTTGGCCAACACCTGTTCTTTTGAAACATCACTGAGCACTGAATGTGCATCGAAACAATGCCAACGTTCATTAAGGAAGAAAACTTCTTCTTCGGTGTAGGCGCGTTGCTCCATCGCCCTCTGCACCAAATTTTCAATGGCCAGTGGATGGAACAAAATCCCAAAGGGATTTTGAACGTTTTGAAATTTGTAATAGCTCAATTCGCTGCCTATATGTTCGGCAAAGCAAGAACCCAATAACACGGTTCGACAATAGTGATCGATTTGGTGTTCAGCCTCCCGTAATGGAATTTGGGTTTGAAGTTTCATATTTGGTTCTTTTATAAAGTCCCCAAAGGTTTTGAAAACCTTTGGGGACTTAGCTGTTATTCCAATAAGAACTGATTTAATTTTTCATCAATTTGAGTAGATTTTATACTATGACACACACTAAAATTATCTAAACTATCGAACAAATTCAACATAAAAACTCTAGAGATATTGGTATGCAACTGGGAAAAATAGATGTTATAGGAAGAATGGGGATACGTTTTAAAATCATCCACAATATTATGGTGCTGCGCATTGGTATGGATATATAAAACCAGCTTTTTTAGATACGCTTCACTTTCGATTTTTATTCGAGAAAATTTTCTTTTGATCAAACTTCCAGTACGTTGATATGCCTTATTAATGCCCTTTGCATAAGCATTGAATAAATTGGAAAAAGCTTGGGCCCCTTGAGGAACAGTACATTCATCATTGATTCTTACCAATAAATGGAAATGATTGGGCAAAAGACAGTACGCATACACCTCTGCAATCGGAGTAATATATTTTTTTAACAGTCCTAAAAAGTAACTGTAATTTCTAGGTTCAAAAAAGATATTCTGCCTGTTGTTACCTTGATTGAAAATATGGTCATAC
>JBARCC010000619.1:0-2549 GCA_049793635.1 Maribacter sp.
GGGTAAGGAAATTGTTTTCTTTGGCCCATGTAGCGATCCGTAGGTTGAACCCAGAATAGTCGATGAAAATGATGGCATCGGGTTGAAAATCCAAAATATCCTCCTTACAAAACCGTATATTTTTGAAAATGGAATTCAGGTTCATTAGCACCTCCAAAAATCCCATAAAGGCCATTTCCTTATAATGCTTTACAAGGGTTCCACCGGCTTGCTGCATCAAATCACCTCCCCAACATCTAATATCGGCCTCTTTATCTTTAGATTTTAGGGCTTTTATAAGATTGGAACCATGGAGGTCTCCAGAGGCTTCACCGGCAATAATATAATAGTTCATATTAAAAAACCTTGTAGTAGAGAATCAATAGCGCAGTAAGGATAGTAGCCATTAATACGCCCTTTGCACGATTATCCCGCTTGATTTTCAAGAAACCGAAAAAGGCGATCAAATTCAGAATAGCTCCTAAAGCCAGAAGACTACCAACGTGTTCTTGCGCCACTGCGGCGGCATAGGTTTCGCCAATGCTGAGGTCTGAAAAGAGTAAAATATATAGTAACGTACCCACGGTATTCGCTATAATACCTACCATAAAGCCAATCAAAATTTCTTTTTTACTGTTCATGTGTGTACTTTTAGCAAGGGAATGCTGCTAATGTTTACCGTTAAAGTTCCCAGGTGTTCAACTCTTGGATGACATGGTGCGCGGTAAGATCGAAATGGGTGGGTACTACCGATACATATCCATTGGCCAATGCCCACTCATCGGTATCTTCACCTTTATCAAGCAACTCGAATTCCCCGGTAAGCCAGTAATAATCTTTTCCCATAGGGTTGGTGCGCTTATCGAATTTTTCTTTCCAATTCGCTTTCGCCTGTCTGCAAATTTTAATTCCTTTCAGCTCGCTTTTCTGAAGTTTCGGAATATTCACGTTCAATACGGTGCCTTTTGGGATGCCTTGCTTTAAGGATTGGGTAACGATTTTATGGACAAGGTCTTCCGCCTGCGAAAAGTCTGCATCCCAGCTGTAATCGCAAAGCGAAAACCCTATGGCAGGTATACCTTCTATGCCCGCCTCAATGGCGGCACTCATGGTACCTGAGTAAATGACGTTTATCGATGAATTGGACCCATGGTTGATACCGCTGACACAGATATCGGGCTTTTTATGCAATAATTCTTGAAGGGCCAGTTTTACACAGTCTGCAGGTGTACCGCTACAGCTATATTCCGTCACGCCTTCCGTATCCAAATCGATTTTCATTTTTTTTGAATACAATGTACTGTCCAAGGTAATGGCATGCCCCATTCCAGATTGCGGACTATCAGGTGCCACAACGATGACGTCCCCTATTTTTTTCATTATGGAAACCAACATACGTAGACCTGGAGCCGTAATTCCATCATCGTTGGTAACCAGTAGCAAGGGTTTTTCCATAGCATATACTTTCTGTAGTAAAAATACGTTTTTATTAAGAATAAGGCAGAACGCCCGTTTAACAAAAAATTAATTCCAAGCCAATGGCTTGGCATGGTTTTTTCTTTATCTTAGAGGATTACGTGGTCATGAACGGCTGCGTATAACCCTCAAATTTGCAGATATTGAAAAGGAAAGTAAAAAATAGTTTTATGAAAAGAAATTTAGCCTACGTACTACTTTTGATGCTTGTTGCGGTAGCGTCATGTAGCTTTACCAACAAGACTTTTGAAAACGATGATAAGGACAAATTACTGTTGGATTTGATTTCATATGTATTGGAAAAAGGACACTATGAGCCAAAGATGATCGATGATGAATTTTCGGCGAACGTGTTCAATGATTTTATCGAAGTGATCGACCCAACAAAGCGTTATTTCGTTGCTTCCGATATCGCTGAATTCGAAAAGTATAAATACCAGATCGACGACGAGATAAAAAATACCGATATTACCTTTTTCAATGTGGTTTATGAACGATTGTTGCAAAGAATGGGAGATGCAAAAGAAATTTACAAAGAGATTCTGAAGACTCCTTTCAATTACAATGAAAATGAAAGCATCAACATCAAATATGAGGAAGAGCCCTTTGCCGCCAATAGAAAGGAACTAAAGGAGCGTTGGAGAAAGCAACTAAAGTATGCTACCTTGGGTACTTATGATTCCAAAATTTCCCACATGGATAACACGGAAATCGAATCTACCGAGGAACATGACCATGAGTCACACTCTCCTGAGGAAGCTGAGCTGACCTCTAGGGAGGCTACTGAGGCGACATTGAACGAATTTTTCGATTTTGTAGACGACCTAGAGCGTAAAGACTGGTTCGTACAATACATTAATACCATTGTAGACGAATTTGATCCCCACACGTTCTATTTTGCCCCTGAGGAAAAGGAGAAATTCGATACGAGCATGTCCGGTAAATTTGAAGGTATCGGGGCGAGATTGCAGAAGAAGGCCGAAGGAGCGAAAATTGTAGAGATTATTTCAGGAGGTCCGGTATGGAGCGACCAACGTTTAGAAGTAGGTGATGAAATTATCAAAGTAGGTCAGAATGGTGGAGAACCCATAAAT
>JBARCC010000620.1:0-10473 GCA_049793635.1 Maribacter sp.
TTGTTAACCTGAAAAGTCTCTCCAATAATTAAATCCCCATCTTCACCATCAAATCCATCAAAGCCGTTTAATCCCGGAGGTCCCTGGGGGCCTTCACAAGAAATAAACAATATGGTAACCAATGCGCCTAAAAACAAGTTTAATTTTTTCATAAGGGTATAATTATTCGGTTTGTCTATAAATTTAGTGTTCTAGGTTCAAAAAGTGTTCCATTTTTGGTAATTCAATATATAAATCGGATATTCCCTGTTATATTTTTAATCTTAAAACCCATGAGGTCTGCTGTCTTTAAAAAGAGATATCACCTTATTCCAAATAATACTACCTATGTCTAACGTAATAGTTCACTCATTATTTTCAGATTTTGATATCAGCCTTTTTAAAAGTGGTAAACATTATCGGCTCTATGAAAAATTGGGGGCACATGTAATTACGGTCGATGGCGTTTTGGGAACGTATTTCGCCATTTGGGCACCTACCGCTAAATCGGTTTCCGTGGTCGGTAATTTTAATGGTTGGGATTCAGCCGAGCATCCCCTAAATGTACGCTGGGATTCTAGCGGTATCTGGGAGGGTTTCATACCAAAGGTAGGAAAGGGCGAAGTCTATAAATACAAGATACAGTCTAACAATAATGGTGTCTGGACAGAAAAAGTAGATCCGTTCGCCAGGTATTGCGAGCAACCGCCGAAAACAGCTTCCATTGTTTGGACCGCCGATCACGATTGGAAAGATACCGAGTGGATGGGGTATCGAAAGGATAAAAACGGTCTGGACAGGCCGTATTCGGTCTACGAGGTACATTTGGGGTCCTGGAAGAAAAATGCGGAAAATAAATTTTTGACGTACACTGAATTTGCGGACGACCTAGTGTCTTACGTGAAGAAAATGGGGTACACACACATCGAGTTCATGCCCATTATGGAATATCCCTATGATCCTTCATGGGGGTATCAGCTCACCGGTTATTTTGCGCCTACGTCCCGGTTCGGGTCTCCAGAAGAATTTAAGCTATTGGTAGATGCCTTTCACCAGAACGATATCGGGGTAATTTTAGACTGGGTGCCGTCCCACTTTCCTGAAGATGCACATGGTTTGGGCTTTTTTGATGGTTCTAACCTTTATGAACATCCCGATAGGCGAAAAGGGTATCATACCGATTGGAAGAGCCTTATTTTTAATTATGGCAGAAACGAGGTAAGGGCCTTTCTGATCAGCAACGCCCTGTTTTGGCTTGACCAATTTCACATAGATGGTCTTCGAGTCGATGCTGTAGCCTCTATGCTGTATTTGGATTATTCAAGGGAAGACGGTGAGTGGGAACCCAATATCTATGGGGGGAATGAAAATTTAGAGGCCATATCCTTTCTTAAGGAACTCAATGAAGCCGTGTATTCAAATTTCGATGGAGTACAGACCATTGCCGAGGAGTCGACCGCATTCTCTGGGGTTTCCAAAAAAGTGGAACACGGGGGGCTTGGCTTTGGAATGAAATGGATGATGGGATGGATGCACGATACCCTTCAGTTTTTTCAAAAAGAACCGATTTACCGTAGGCACCATCAAAACGATCTCACGTTTAGCATGACGTATGGATTTACAGAACATTTTATGCTTCCATTTTCACACGATGAGGTCGTGTACGGTAAAAAATCGCTCGTTTACAGAATGCCAGGAGATGAATGGCAACGCTTTGCCAACCTCCGATTGCTTTTTGGGTACATGTTTACCCACCCCGGCACAAAGTTGATGTTCATGGGCGGCGAATTCGGACAAACTGCTGAATGGAACTTCGAACAAAGCCTAGACTGGCATTTGTTACAATATGAAGGGCATCAGGGAATCCAAAATTTTGTAAAGGACTTGAATCATCTGTATAAAAATGCCCCCGCCTTGTACGAAAAGCAATTTAGTCCCGAAGGGTTTCAATGGATCGATTATAGCGACCATGAGAATTCGGTACTTACGTATGTGCGCAAGGGGCACGATGCGGAAAACGATTTGATCATCGCTTGTAATTTTACCCCGGTATCCAGAGAAAATTATAGAATCGGAATTCCGAAAAAAGGAAGAATTAAAGAAATTTTAAATAGTGACGACACGAAATACGGGGGTGCCGGTAATCTAAACGCGAAGATCAAGTCGTCGACGATAGCATCTCACGGACATAAAAAATCGATTGAAATTACCATTCCGCCATTAGGTATTGTGGTATTGAAATAAGGCCTTTTAATAGCATTAAAAAAAGGGGGTGGGTCCCCGATTCCGAATCGTTTTTGGGATACTTCATTTAAATGACTGATACATGATTACAAATACAGACCTGGAATTCAAAGGTAATTTATACCCAAACCACATTGTTGAATTCACACAGGATACTGATAAGTTATACTTCACCACCGATAATGGGGTGGTACTACAAATTACTATTCTTAGGGGCAGCATTATTCGATTTAGGTATGCGACCGGGTATAATTTTGAACCAGATTTCTCATATGCCATTAATCCAGAGGCGTCCTTGGGATATAGCAAACTGGAGGTAACGGAAACGGAAACCGAATATATCGTGGCTACGGCGAGGGTAAAGGTGCTTGTCGATAAAAAAACCACTAGAATACAAATCTCTGATTTGGAGGATACGATCATCAATGAGGATGAGCTTGGCTTTCATTGGCAAGAAAATTATGAATATGGCGGGAACACCGTTATAATGAGCAAGATTACCCAAACGGGGGAGAGTTTCTATGGTATGGGGGATAAGGCCATGCATAGTAATTTGAAAGGAAAAAGAATAGAGAATTGGGTCACCGATCAATTTGCATTTTCAAAAGAACAAGATCCATTGTACAAGGCCATCCCGTTCTATATCGGTTTGACAAAGGGTAAGGCGTACGGAATCTTCTTTGACAACAGTTTTAAAACACAGTTCGATTTTTCGTTTGAACGCCGAAATACGACAAGCTTCTGGGCTGAGGGTGGCGAAATGAATTATTATTTCATTTACGGGCCCGATATGTCACGGGTAGTAAGTTCCTATTCGAACCTTACGGGAACACCTGAATTGCCCCCGTTGTGGGCATTAGGCTTTCATCAATCTAAATGGAGCTACTATCCTGAAAGTAATGTCAAGGAGATAACGAACGAGTTTCGAAAGCGAAAAATACCGTGTGATGCCATTTATTTGGATATCGACTATATGGATGGTTTTCGATGTTTTACATGGGATAAAAACCATTTTCCGGATCCAAAAAGAATGATTGCCGAACTTGAGAAAGAGGGTTTCAAAACGGTGGTCATGATCGATCCGGGCATAAAAATAGATAAGGAATATTGGGTGTATAACGAAGCCCTTGAAAACGGATATTTTTGCCGACGGGGCGATGGACCCTTAATGCACGGTAAAGTATGGCCAGGGGAATGTAATTTCCCTGATTTTACGAATCCAGAGGTACGTGAATGGTGGGCCGAGCTGTATAAGGAGTTCATGACCGAAATCGGGGTACACGCGGTATGGAACGATATGAACGAGCCTGCGGTCATGGAGGTCCCTTCAAAAACGGCCCCGCTAGATACCCGACACGATTATGATGGCCACCCCTGTACCCATAGAAAAGCCCATAATGTATATGGTATGCAAATGGTCAGGGCTACCTACGAGGGTGTGAAAAAATATGTATATCCGAAGCGGCCTTTCGTGATTACCAGGGCCGCATTCGCGGGTACGCAACGGTATGCCTCTACATGGACAGGTGACAATGTGGCTACCTGGGAACATTTATGGGTCGCAAATGTGCAAATGCAGCGGATGTGTTTGAGCGGTTATTCCTTTGGAGGTTCGGATATCGGTGGCTTTGCCGAACAGCCCGATGGGGAGCTCTTCGCCCGCTGGGTTCAACTTGGTATTTTTCATCCTTTTTGCAGGGTGCATTCAAGTGGTGACCACGGGGAGCAAGAGCCTTGGTCGTTTGGCACCGAAATCACCGATATCGTTCGAAAATTCATCGAGCTGCGGTATCAATTGTTACCCTATTTATATACCATGTTCTATAAATATACCAAAGAATATAGGCCAATGATACAGTCCTTGGTATTTTATGATCAAGAAGACTCCCAAACGCATTTCAGGACCGATGAGTTTATTTTCGGGGAGAAGATTCTGGTGTGCCCCATTCAAGAGCCCAATGCACAAGGTCGTAGAATGTACATCCCTAGAGGGAAATGGTACGATTTTTGGACTCATGAGTCCGTCGTAGGGGGAAAGGAAAAGTTTGTCGCTGCAGAATTGGATAAACTACCGATTTTCATCAAGGAAGGTGCCATTATTCCGAAGTATCCCATACAACAATATGTAGGGGAAAAGAAAATTGACGAATTGTTATTGGAGGTATATTACAAGGAAGGCATAGAAAGTTCGGAAGTATATGAAGATGCAAACAATGGCTATGATTATAAAAAGGGAAGGTATTCGTTGAGCAATTTCAAATTGACGGGAAAGGAAAAATCCTTGACCATCCAATTGTTCAAGGACGGTAGTTTTAACACCGAATATGAAACCATAAAATTCAATTTTCACGGACTACCTTTTAAAATAGGTAAAATAATGTTGGACAATGAGGAGTTGTCATTGAAAAAAATGACCGCTGAAGGAGAAAACGTTTTACGTATAAACAAAAACTTTACCTTATTGCACCTAACGGGAAAATAGTAAATTTGTAGCATTGTAGGTAACACTCTAAATGAATGAAAATGAAAAAAATAATCTTAATACTTATTGTTTTTATAGGCGTTTCTGCCTGTAAAGTAAATCCGTTCACGGGTCAGAAAACCCTCAATTTCTACCCCAATAGTCAAATATTCCCTACTGCATTTGCACAGTATGACCAATTTTTGACCGAGAATAAGGTGGTTACGGGAACTCCCGAAGCGCAAATGATCACTAAGGCCGGGCAACGCATATCATCGGCGGCCGAACGTTGGTTGGCTGCAAATGGGTATCCTGGGTATTTAAAGGATTACAAGTGGGAATATAACCTGGTAAACGACGAAACCATAAATGCGTGGTGTATGCCAGGGGGTAAAATCGTGTTCTATACGGGTATTCTGCCCATTTGCCAAGGAGAAACCGGGGTGGCGGTAGTAATGGGCCACGAAGTTGCGCATGCGTTGGCCGACCATGGTGCCCAACGTATGAGTGCAGGTACCTTGCAACAAGTTGGTGCAGTAGCGGGCAATATTGCGATACAGGATGAAAGTAAAAGAGCCATGTTCAATCAGGCCTATGGCATAGGATCACAAGTAGGCGTAATGTTACCTTTTAGCAGAAGCCACGAAACCGAGGCTGATCGAATCGGTCTTCAAATTATGGCCATTGCAGGGTACGATCCGTATGAAGCGGCAGAATTATGGAAACGAATGAAAGCGAAGAGTGGAGGAGAGGCACCGCCAGAATTTATGAGTACCCACCCCTCTAACGACACGAGGATCAATAATCTTACGGCATGGGCGCCGTTAGCAGTAGAAGAAGCTGCAAAATTTGGGGTCACCAAATTTAACTAAACCATTGGAATTAATGTATATTGAGGCCGCTTCTGAAAGGGAGCGGCTTTATGTATGTATATGGCGAAAACGGTAGCATTAAAAGGGAGTAAAAAATTACTGAACGCCTGGGCATTCTACGATTGGGCAAATTCGGTATATACCTTGACCATTGCCTCCTCCATATTTCCGATCTATTATGCCACGCTGTTCGCTACTGGTGATGAACGTGTTTCTGCGTTCGGGTTCGACATGAAGCAAACCGTACTCATCGCTATCGTTACCGCTTTCACTTTTTTGATTGTTGCCATCTTGTCTCCCTTATTATCGGGTATGGCGGATTATGTAGGGAATAAGAAAATGTTCATGAAATTTTTCTGTTACACGGGCAGCTTAGGGTGTGTGGGGTTGTATTGGTTTAGTTTAGACCGTATTCATCTTAGTCTCTTGTTCTATTTTATGGGATTGATCGGCTATTGGGGGAGTCTCGTTTTTTATAATTCGTACCTACCGGATATCGCCTTCGAAAATCAACAAGATCGAATAAGTGCAAAAGGATTTTCATTGGGCTATTTCGGTAGTGTGTTATTATTGCTCCTCAACCTCGCTATGGTGATGCAGCCAGCGTGGTTCGGCTTTGACATTGGTACCACCGAAACCTCTTTGAACCAAGCGAAGATCGAAGCGATGCGTATTGCCTTTGTCACTGTAGGAATATGGTGGGTCGTGTTCAGCCAGTATACCTTTCGGGTGTTGCCAAAAGGAGTGGGAAAAGGACATAAAATTACCCGTAGTATCGTTTTTAATGGTTTCAAGGAACTCAAGGTGGTGTGGGCCCAGCTCAAAAGCAATGAACGTTTGAAACGGTATTTAAATGCGTTTTTTGTCTTCAGTATGTCGGTACAGACCATTATGTTGGTCGCCGTATACTTCGGTGAAAAGGAGATTGCATGGGCCTCAGAAAGCCAAAAGACCACTGGGCTTATCATAAGCATTTTAGTGATTCAATTGGTGGCGATTTTTGGGGCATTTCTTACTTCGAGGGCTTCTTCTAAATTTGGCAACATTAAAACGCTTATCGTGGTCAATGCCATTTGGATGCTGCTCTGCGTCTATGCCTATTTTATGGTAACTCCGGTACAATTTTACATCGCCGCAGGGTGTGTAGGAATGGTCATGGGCGGCATACAATCTTTGGGACGTTCTACCTATTCAAAATTTTTGCCCGAAACCGAGGACACCACTTCGTATTTTAGCTTTTATGATGTCGCTGAAAAAATAGGGATTGTTATCGGCATGGTCATTTTTGCGGTCATCGACCAAGTAAGCTCCATGCGGTATGCCATACTTTTTTTATTCGTATTCTTTCTTGGGGGCATTCTTCTTCTATTACGGGTAAAGGAAGAACAGCGGCCAGATTAATGATTAACCGCCCTGTGCTAATCCCCAAACGTAAGGGTTTCGGAACATTTTTAGTTTTTTAGTTAACAGTTAACAGTTAACAGTTATAAGGAAAAATAGGGTGGAAATCGAACATTCTTTCAGGTATCCAATCCATTGAAAATTATTTTCGGTTTCGGTTTCGGTTTCGATTTTGATTTTTGAACTTGAACTTGAACTTGATTGTGAACCTACTTGACCTATTATCCCTTTGAAATGTCTCCTGACCCCGAGGTTTTGGCATCCACTTTTTCAGGATTTCCCCGGTAGCTGATGTCCCCAGACCCTGAAACCCTTGCCTTAAGGCTCTTTTTGGCGGTTACCTGAATATCTGCCGAGCCAGATATCGTGGCGGATACATTATCGGCTTCCAGATTGTACGCTTCAATATCACCACTACCAGAAATTGTAGCATCAAAATCGATTGTTCTTCCAGAGAGCACAATGTCTCCTGAACCCGACATGGACGCACTAAGCGATTGGCTTTCGATAGCTAAGCTGATATCCCCTGAACCGGACATATTCGTACTGAACGTATCGGACGTAAGTTTCGTTTTTCCAACAATATCCCCAGATCCGGCCATGGAAACCGAACGGATAGATTCAACCGGAACGGTGATGTGTATTCCCGAATTCCAACCACTGGTTTTAAGGTTGACCCCTTTCTCGGTCTTTATGACCAATTTCCCATCTTTCACTTCGGTAATGATATATTCCAAAAGATTCTCTTCGCCCTCTATGGTCAAACGCCCCTCTTTACCGTCAACCAATGCTACGTCGAACCAACCCGATACGGATACTTCATCATAGTCTTGGGTCGTTCTTTCAATAGTGACCTTATTTCCGTTTCCTTTTATGGTTTTTCCCCACTGTGCCTGGGCAGTAAAGGAAATTGAGATGGCACATACGATAACAGCTAATTTTTTCATTTTTTTTGTTTTTAGTGGATTGATTTATTTTTTTGTGAAGTTGATGTCCCCGTAGTCACTCGAGAGGGTTATGGTATTACCGCTTCCTTTTGAACCAAAGTAGCCTTCGTAATATCTATCGGACGATTTCTCGATGCTTTTAAGGATAATGAATTCCTCTTTTCCACTTACCCCTGCATAACTGGTGTTGATATTGAAATCGAAGTGGTATTGCGCATTGTAACCTATTTTGATACCGGTATAATCGGTTCTGATGGTTACGTCTCCCGCATCGGCGGCCAGTTCATCGATGCGAACGGCCCCATAGTCTGCTACGATATCAACATTACCATGAACGAGACCCAATTTTACAGTGATATAATCCCCTTTCCCCTGCACACTCTTGAGTTCTGCAATTTCCATGTTCCCATAATCACTGGTATAATCTAAATTTCCCATCACCCCGATATTCACGTTGGTATAGTCCGCATTTATGATAAGGTCTCCTGCCTTATCAACCGTGAAACCGGAATAATCTGCCCTGATTTCTCCACTATTGATGTAATTGATCGTTGATTTTGAGGTATAATCAAAATTGAGGCGGTTATTTCTGCCACGCAACTCGCCTAATTCTAACCGACCGTAATCACAATTTATCTTTGCATGACCATCGATGCGATCTAGAATAATAGTGCCATAATCATTATTCAAATCGACATTGTTCTTCACGGGTACCTTTATCGTGTAGTTGATCTGCATATTTACGTTATTACTATTTCCCCAACTCCAGCCCCAACCGCTATTGTTTTTAGTGAACATCGTTTTTGCCATTACCATTTCTTGACTAGCCTCAAAATTAACGGTGATTTCATCAAGCTTTTTTTGCACCTTTTCCTCATTATTGCCGTTCGTTTTAATATGGACTTCGATAACTACCCGATTTTCGTTCCAAGAAGTAATGTTCAGGTTTCCGTAAGCATTATCAATCTTTAGAAGCGCGTTGGTATTTACGTTGAATTCTTTTTTAATTGTTTTTTCTTTGGTATGCTTCCCATTTAAGCCTTGGTCGTTTGCCGAAGTAAATATGGTAAAAAGCAATGTGAATAGCCAGATTCCTTTATATGGTATAGTTCGCATCATTCGTATTTTTTAGGTGTTTAATAGTATCTATTTGAATCATTACTGCATTGAGTAGATCAATTCTTGTTTGAAAATTCGTAATCATGGCACTGAGAATAAGCTTTGAGTTTCCACCATTTAAAAGGTCCTGTTCCATTTTGCTATAGTCGGTTTCCAGTTTTTTCAATTGAACCATGGTGTCCGCAATGATTTTTTCGGTTTCCGGAGATGTTTCCAATTCAAGTTCCTTGACCCGTTGCTCGATAAGGTTGGCAAAGTGGAACTCTGTTTTAGACGCTTCGGGTGAAATCGCTGCAACCTGTTCATCGATGCTGTTGGGCGCGTTCCATTGAAAGAATCCTAAACTTAACAGTACCATGATCGAAGCTGCGATGGCAAGAGATTGTCGCCAGTTGTGCGCAGCCTTTTTGGTGGCGTTATCCACTGTCGTGCGTTCCGCGTTCAATTTATCCAAAAAGCGTTGTTGGTGGCCTAAATTCGGTTCCGCTATATCAAACTGGCCCTTCATAGTTTTAAAGAGCTGTTCTATGGTGTCTTTTTTCATCAGTTCAATTGAATTAATCGTTGTCTTAAACTTTCTTTTGACCGTGAGACCGTTGTTCTGCAATTGGCGTAGCTCATGTTCATAATTTCACTCATTTCCTCATAATCATAGCCCTCTATTAAATGTAAGGTCAAAGAAATTCTGTAATTGTCTTTTAATCCTTTCATGGTCTCCATCACTTTTTGAGCCAATTGATCCGTAAACACATGATCGGAGGCAACCCCATCATTATCTTCGACCTTGTATAGTATATCTTCAAGTGCAACCTCTTTCTTTTTTTGTTGCTTTTTGTAATGATAAATACTGTTATTGATTACAATACGTTTCAGCCATGACCCGAAAGTAGTTTCTCCTTTAAAGGAATCTAGCTTCGTAAAGGCGCTTAGAAACGATTCTTGCATCACGTCCTCAGCTTGTGCGCTATCTTTTACGATACGGACTGCCGTATTGTACATTGCCTTGTAATACCTATTGTATACTTCTAATTGCGCACTCTGTTTACCCGTTTTGCACAATTGCAATAACACGTCTATATGTTCTCTTTGTTGGCTCAAAAAGTGATTGGTTTATATAAAGATGATTCAATTTAAGGTTTGTTACAGTATCGCAAGATTATTTATTTTGTAATCCCAACGAATTGGCTAGAGGCTACGAGAGGTTTTCAGTTCCATATAAAAATGGTGGTGTCCTTGTTTATTTCTCACGGTATACCCCACAAACTTTAAGCGATAAAAGTGTACGCCCTATGAGATCTATAAGGTCGTTTTTTAAACAAGATGCACCGAATTTCAAAATGTTTTATGGATAGATGATGGGATACAGTTGGCGAAAATCACCGTTTCATTTTGTAGCTAAATTCTTATAAATAGAAGTGAAAACGGTAGTTCATCGAAAATTGGTATCAAA
>JBARCC010000621.1:0-2544 GCA_049793635.1 Maribacter sp.
TATTCTTTCACTTTTGAAGGTATAGGAACGAAATGCAACTACACATTTTCGTTGGTCGAATACGGAACGGGAAGGATAGTACTTACTTTTGAGTTACCTTATGTTGAGGAAAAATAAATCCAAAACCAGTATGTATCATTTAGGATTAGACATTGGAAGTTCATCCATAAAAGTAGCTTTGGTAGACGCTTCAACCGGGAAAAGTATCGGAGTGATGACCGAACCGGAGTCGGAGATGTCCATGCAGGCAATAAAAAATGGATGGGCAGAACAAAATCCTGAAGATTGGTGGACCCATGTATGCGAAGGCATTAAAAAAATGTGTAAAAAATATGCTATCGTCGGTTCCGAAATCAACGGTATCGGCATATCCTATCAAATGCACGGGTTGGTGCTTTTGGACAAAAAGGGTGGGGTTTTGCGAAATTCCATTATCTGGTGTGATAGCAGGGCGGTGGCCATAGGACAAAAAGCCTATGACGAAATGGGAGCTGAATGGTGTGATGCCCATCTATTGAATTCTCCTTCTAATTTTACCGCCTCAAAGTTGAAATGGGTAAAGGAGAACGAACCTGAGGTATACGCAAAAATCTATAAGATGATGCTACCGGGAGATTACATCGCCTATAAGTTGTCCGGTATCATGAATACGACGGTATCCGGTTTGTCAGAAGGAATTCTGTGGGATTTTAAAAGTAATGCAATCGCAACTACATTGATAAGCCATTATGGTCTCGATAAAGATATGGTTCCTGATGTCGTGGAAACGTTTTCGGTGCAATCAAACGTAAACGAAAAGGGCGCCTTGGAAAGTGGGTTGGAGTCCGGAACACCCATTTTATATAGGGCCGGTGATCAACCGAACAATGCGCTGGCCTTGAATGTTTTTAATCCCGGTGAAGTGGCGGCTACTGGAGGTACTTCAGGTGTGGTGTATGCCATTACCGATAATCTTTCGGTAAAGGAAAGTTCGCGGGTGAACAACTTTGCCCATGTTAATTATTCCCCAGGAAAACCATCACGTATCGGCAAACTGCTGTGCATCAATGGAGCCGGAATTCAATACCGGTGGCTACTGAACACGTTGAACGTTTCTTCCTATGATGAAATGAACGCCTTGGCCAACAAGGTCCCCATTGGATCGGACGGCATTGCGATTATTCCTTTTGGTAATGGAGCGGAGCGAATGCTTAATAATCAAGAAGTTGGTACGAGAATCGTGAACCTTAACTTGAATAATCATAAAAAGGGACATTTGTGTCGGGCCGCGTTGGAAGGCATTGCGTTTTCATTTGTATACGGGATGGAGATCATGGAGTCTGATGGGATCCAAGTAAATGTGATGCGCGCGGGAAACGATAACCTTTTCCGGTCTGAAATTTTTTCCGATACCGTGGCTACGCTGATTGGCTACGATATCGAAATATACAACACGACAGGGGCCATTGGTGCAGCTAGGGCGGCAAATTTACACAAAGGAGATTTCAAGGGGTTCGGTAAAATGGTATTGGATAACGATTATGTGATGACCTTTAGCCCTAAAAAAGATAAAACGGCGTATCAAGAGGCATACACTACCTGGAAAAAAGAACTAGCATTAATTTTGAAGAATAAATAAAAACAACACCATGGCAGATAAAGAATATTTTAAGGGAATCGGTAACATTAGCTACGAAGGCAAGGATTCTGACAACCCGCTCGCGTTCAAGTATTACAATCCTGATCAAGTAGTGGCAGGCAAAACGATGAAGGAACACTTTAAGTTCGCCATTGCTTATTGGCATACGTTCTGTGGCCAGGGAGCGGATCCGTTCGGTCCGGGAACGCAGCGATTTGAATGGGACAAGGCTTCTGACCCGATTCAAGCTGCGAAGGATAAGGCAGATGCCGCCTTTGAATTTATTGGAAAAATGGGTTTTGATTATTTCTGTTTCCATGATTTTGATTTGATCCAAGAGGCTCCCACCTTCGCCGAATCTGAAAAGAGACTGTCTACCATCGTAGCATATTTGAAAGAAAAGAAAAAAGAAAGCGGTATCAAATTGCTATGGGGAACGGCAAATTGCTTCTCCAACCCTAGGTATATGAACGGTGCGTCCACTAATCCCGATTTCAAGGTGTTGGCAAGGGCGGGAGGCCAGATTAAATTGGCCCTTGACGCAACGATGGCCTTGGATGGTGAAAATTATGTATTCTGGGGCGGTCGTGAAGGATACATGTCGCTCTTGAACACCGATATGGGTCGTGAATTGGATCATATGGGACAATTCTTGGCCAAAGCGCGGGACTATGCCCGGGCGCAAGGTTTCAAAGGTAATTTCTTTATAGAGCCAAAACCTATGGAACCCATGAAGCATCAGTATGATTTTGATTCGGCTACGGCGATCGGTTTTCTTAAGGAATACGGTTTGGAAAAAGATTTCAAAATGAATATTGAGGTGAACCATGCGACCTTGGCCCAGCACACGTTTCAACATGAAATCGCAGTGGCCGCAAAAGCAGGTATGCTAGGTAGCTTGGATGCCAACAGGGGAGATTATCAAA
>JBARCC010000622.1:0-3233 GCA_049793635.1 Maribacter sp.
TATACCAATTGCCTATTGTTTGTTTAATTTCGGCAATATCTTTCTTAATTATAGGCTCCTACAAAGGTGTGGTAAGGCATACCGGGGTAAGAGACGTCTACAATATTTTTAATACCATCTGTCTTTCAAGCATTTTATTGATATCAATGGTATTGATTAACAAGGAGTTCGCGTTTTTGGAAAATTTCACTATACCCTTGTCCATCATCATTATTCATAGTTTGTTATCATTCATTGGGCTTACAGCTTCCCGCTTTGTGTTCAAGTCTATTTATAACGCCCTCTTGACAAAACACATTAAACTACATAAAAATGTAATTATTTATGGTGCCGGGGAATCTGGAATTTTGACACACAATGCGTTAACCCAAAATACCCATAATAAGGTCAGGGTATTGGGGTATATCGATAACGATAATAAAAAGGTCGGTAAACAAATCAATGGTATCGATGTGTTCAGTAGAAGAATATTGACTGAAGAATTTATCATAAAAAATAACATTACCGAGGTTATATTCTCAATTAAGGATATAGCGCCAAAAAAGTTGAGAATCTTAGTAGAGCGTTTGGTGGACTTTCCTGTGGAAGTTAAAATAGTCCCCCCGGTCGAAGATTGGATAAATGGTGAATTGAAGGCGTCGCAAATCAAACAGGTGCAAATTGAAGATTTGTTGGATCGTGCTCCCATCAGTATAAAAAACACTAAAATAGATAAACAGCTTTCTAACAAAACGGTTCTAGTTACAGGGGGTGCAGGTTCAATAGGTGGGGAGTTGGTTCGACAAATATGTCGGTACAATTATAAATCCCTCATTGTCATTGATCAGGCAGAATCGGCCTTATACGATTTACAGCAAGAATTGAAACAAAACGGCTATCATAATTTTATTCCCATTGTGAGTGATGTGAGGGATAAAAATAGATTAAACGCCATATTTCAAGAATATAAACCGAATATGGTTTTTCATGCCGCAGCTTACAAGCATGTTCCCTTAATGGAGTATAATTCTTATGAAGCCATTAAGATAAACATAGCTGGAACCAAAAATATAGCGGATCTTTCCATCATTCATGAGGTCGAGAAGTTTGTTTTTATCTCTACGGATAAAGCGGTAAACCCCACCAATGTGATGGGTGCCAGTAAAAGAATTGCCGAAATGTACATTGGCTGTATGCAGCAAGAAGGAAAAACCAAATTCATTACAACCAGATTTGGGAATGTTTTAGGGTCTAACGGCTCTGTGATTCCGCTTTTTAGAAAGCAAATCGAAAAGGGTGGCCCAATTACCCTGACGCATAAAGACGTGACGCGTTATTTTATGACCATTCCAGAGGCATCGCAATTGGTGCTTGAAGCGGGAGCGATGGGCCAAGGAGGTGAAATTTTCATTTTTGACATGGGGGAATCGGTGAAAATATTCGATTTGGCTAAAAACATGATCAAGTTGTCAGGTTTAAATTACCCTGATGATATCGATATCAAGATTACAGGATTAAGGCCGGGGGAAAAATTGTACGAAGAGCTGCTTGCCAATGGTGAAAGTACCATGCCAACGTATCATAAAAAAATCAAAATCAGTAAAGTAAGAGAGCTTGATTATGCCGACATTCGAACGAAGATCGATGAACTGTGTATTACCAATATGTTCTTTACAGGGGATCCGGTACTGTTGATGAAAAAAATAGTACCCGAATTTGTCTCCAACAATTCAGAGCTTTGTAAACTGGATAACAACAAAACAGCTGAAGAGAAAAAACCGGAATTGAAAATCGTGCAATCTTAACAAGTAATCCTTATTATTAAACAACCCTAAAATGACATCAAGATCAATACTTAATTTTTTCAGTTTATTTTCTCTAACCGCTTTATTATTTAGTTCATGTGCATCCAAGAAAGATGTGGTGTATTTTCAAAATGCAAGTGATTACGAAACCATAGTTTCCGATAATTCGCATACTAACAAATTCAAGATCGATGATGTCGTTACTATTAATGTTTCTACATTAGATCCTCAAGCAAGTCTTCCGTTCAATCTTTTTAAAGGGGCCGAAGAGGGTGGTATGCGCCCTGAGCAGTTGGATTATATCATTGACAAAAATGGAGTCATTGATTTTCCGGTGTTGGGAGCGGTAAAAATAGTAGGTTTATCCTCGGAAGAGACGAAAGAACTTTTAAAGGAAAAACTGAACGCCTACTTAAAGGATCCTATCATCAATATTAGGCTTAAAAATTTCACTGTATCGGTTTTGGGGGAAGTTTCTCGGCCAGGTACATATCCTGTTAACGGAGAGCAAATTACGATTCTTGAGGCAATTGGTCTTGCCGGGGATCTGACCATTAAAGGAATGCGGAAAAACGTGATGGTAATCAGGGATTTCAACGGGACCAAGGTATATACAAGAATTGATTTAACACAAAAAGAATCTCTAAATTCACCTGTATATTACCTTACACAAAATGACGTAGTGTATGTAGAGCCAAACCAATCTGCCGTTACGTCGTCTGCTTTGGATAATAGGGCATCCATTTGGGTCTCTATAGCGTCCGTATTAATTACTTCTACGGTTCTGGTCCTGACAAGAAATTAAAATCAAGTATAACATTTTATGGAAAATAAACAAAGAATTTCCTTAAGGGAAAGCTCTGAATTATCGGATTTATTAAAAAATTATACGAATCACTGGAAATGGTTTTTGCTTTCAGCCTTATTTTTTATACTACTTGCAGTCCTTTATTTACGTTATGCGACCCCAAAATATGAGGCGGCCGCAAAAATTCAAATTATTGAGGATAAATCGGCTTCCTCGGAATTATCGGTTTTTTCAGACCTGGATTTTTTGGGTAAGGGTCAGAACAATGTAGAAGATGAACTAGAAATTTTGAGCTCGCGATCTAATCTTGTTGAAGTAGTGGACAACTTAGATTTGAATACAGAGTTGATTGAGCTGGGTAATCTAAAGGATTCTGAAATCTATTCGAACAAACCCTTCAAGATAAATTTTTTAGCGAACGATTCTATAATCAATAATTCCAAGTTGGAATTCTTTGTGGAATTATCGAATGAGACGACGTTTGGTTTTAGTTTGGAAAGAAATGAACCTTCAAAAATATATTCGTTCGGAAAAAATATCGAAACCACGATTGGGGATATTGTGATCACTCCCAACATGCCCTATTTCAATGATTTTAGGGGTAGTCAGATCATGGTTTCCATAAGACCTTTGTTCGCTAT
>JBARCC010000623.1:0-3833 GCA_049793635.1 Maribacter sp.
GCCAAGAATGCCATATTGATCGTAGAATTTGCCATACAACGAAGAAAGGAAGGGATTTCTATAGTGGATGCTGCCTTGCAAGGGGCAGAATCACGTTTACGGCCTATATTGATGACCTCCTTCGCGTTCATTCTCGGATTGATGCCGTTGGTGCTTGCCAGTGGGGTAGGAGCGGCAGGGAATAGGTCTATCGGTACCGGCGCTGTCGGGGGTCTTTTGATAGGTACCGTAACCGGGGTATTCGTCATCCCCATCCTGTTTATTTTATTTCAATGGTTACAGGAAAAAATTACCGGCGCACCGGCATCCGATACGTCAGAAACTGTTCAAGAATCGTAATCTTATGAAATTACACAGATTTATATCCTATTGCACCTTAGTGCTAATGCCCATTTTGTTTGTATCCTGTTTTTCGGCGAAAACGTATGAAAGACCGGAGAACGCATTGCTGAACGCGCAATATTTCAGAACCGATTCTTTACAAAAGGATAGTACATCGATGGCAACCATTTCGTGGAGAACGATTTTCACAGATTCCTTGCTGCAAGGGTACATCGATGAAGGCTTACGGAACAATATCGATATCCGTAAGGCAATACAGCAAATCCTCATTTCCGAAGCCTATGTAAAACAAGGAAGGGCGGGTTACCTTCCCACCCTGAACGGTTTGGCACAGTTCACCCATAACGAACTCTCTTCTAATAGTCAGTTTGGAGGGCAATTCGATAGGTTGGACCAGTACCAATTGAGCGGTGGACTTTCTTGGGAAGCTGATATCTGGGGAAAGATCAGGAGCAACAAAAGGGCTTTTCAGGCGACCTATCTGCAGTCTATCGCCGCACATAAAGCCGTAAAAAGCACGTTGGTAGCTGGCATCGCATCGCTATACTACCAATTGTTGAGCTTGGACGAACAGATCCAGATTACGGAAATTACGATTGAAACAAGGGCCAGCGGTTTGGAAACCACAAAGGCATTAAAGGAAGCAGGTAATGTTACCGAGGTAGGAGTAAAGCAAACCGAGGCACAATTATACACGGCGCAGGCCATATTGATCGACCTGAAGAACAATGCCCGTTTGCTTGAGAACGCACTATCCCTTCTGTTGGGAGGGGAACCGAGGGAAATCGCTAGAACAAGCTTAGAGGCGCAACGCATAGACACTCCTTTAAAAACAGGGGTCCCGTATGCGCTATTGGCGAACAGGCCAGATGTAATCGCTGCGGAGAATGCCCTGTTGAACGCTTTTGAACTTACCAATGTTGCCCGGAGTAATTTCTATCCTTCACTTACAGTATCGGCCGATGGGGGGTTGCAGAGTCTCGATTTTGATAAACTATTTGATTCAAGTTCGCTGTTCGCAACGGTGGTTGCCGGTCTTACCCAGCCTATTCTCAACGGCAGAAGAATACGAACACAGTACGAGGTTTCCAATGCGTTGCAGACCCAAGCGCAATTGGATTTCAAACTCGCATTGCTGACCGCCTCAAAAGAGGTTTCAGATGCGATGTATGCGTATGGGGCGGCAGTTGAAAAAATGCAGGTCAAGAAAAAGGAATTTGAATCCTACAATCTGGCACTCGACTATTCGAGGGAATTATTGGAAAACGGCCTGGCCAATTATATAGAGGTTCTAAATGCCCGCGAAAACACGTTGAACACCAATTTAGACCTTACCGAGACCAAAAACGCAAAATTACAATCCATTGTTGACCTCTATGAAGCGTTAGGCGGGGGTTGGCAATAGAAGGCTATAGTACCCCCATTGATTTTCAAAACGTAGTGAAACACGACCAACTGTAATCGGTAAGTGTATGTTTATACCATTGCACCTAATAACTGACGAAGCTAACCTAGTTTACTGCTCTTCGAATTCTTTTACCCCTTCGGCCTCTTGTTCTTTTAGTTGCTCCACCAGCTTTAGTGCGTCGGGCACGACATCACTGCAAAGTACGATCAACGAACCATCGGGGGCCGTATTTACGGCGTGATAGATCGCATCGGATTCAGAAGGGATTATCGTGATTTTTTTATTTGGATGATGTTGTGTAATACCATCCTTCACCATCTTTATTAACTCTTCCTCGGTTTTACCACGCAGGTGCTTATCTTGCCGTATAATGATTTCATCGAACATTTCGGCGGCTATATTGCCTATTTCATTATTGTCTTCCACACGTCTATCCCCAATACCGGCTATGACACCAATTTTTAGGGTGGCCTCCATTTCCTTGACAAAAAGTTGTAGGGCGCGCATCCCTGCCGGATTATGGGCATAATCCAACAGAATATTGAACTTTTGAAATTTGAAGAGATTTAATCTTCCCGGGGTTTGTGATGCCGACGGGATAAAGGTTTCCAGCGCTGCGCGCATATCCTCAATAGATATTCCTCGTACGTTGGAGGCGATAACGACTGGTAAAATATTCTGAATCATAAATTTGGCCCTTCCACCGTAGGTCAGTGGAATTTGTTCTGCCTTCATAATCCTCATTTTCCAAGTGCCTCTACAAAGCGTTATGAATCCGTTTTCATGAATGGCGGTAATTCCTCCTTTGCGCTGCATTGCCTTAATCCGTGGATTTTCCTCATCCATCGAGAACAGTGCGACATTGCAATTCACCGATTTTCGCATCTCGTACACTAGATCATCATCGGCATTCAAAATAGCGTAGCCATCAGGAAGTACGGTTTCGGGCACCACCGATTTTACCCTTGCTAGCTGTTCTATGGTATGGATACCCTTTAGGCCCAAATGATCTTCGGAAACATTGGTGACGATAGCGATATCACAATTTGAAAAGGAAAGTCCAGAACGGAGCATTCCCCCCCGGGCACATTCCAACACTGCAAAATTTACGGTAGGATCACGCAACACGAATTCCGCACTTTGTGGTCCGGTGCAATCTCCCTTCATCAATAATCTATTTTGAATATAGACACCGTCACTGGTCGTATACCCTACACGGTAGCCCGACATTTTCGCGATATGCGACATGAGTCGGGTCGTAGTCGTTTTCCCGTTAGTGCCCGTGATCGCAACGATGGGTATGGTGCCCGTATCTCCTTTTTTAGGAAACAATTTATCCACCACGGGGGCGGCAACATTTCTCGGCAACCCGATGGTGGGTGCCAAGTGCATTCTGAAACCGGGTCCCGCATTGACTTCAAGTACGGCCCCACCCGTTTCGGAGAGGGGCTGACTGATATCGGTGGTCATGATATCGATACCACAGATATCAAGATCTATGAGTTTGGAAATACGCTCTGCCATCGAGACGTTCGCCGGGTGTACGATATCGGTAACGTCCTCTGCCGTACCACCTGTACTGAGGTTCGCCGTATCCTTTAAAATCAATTTTTCCCCTTTCTCCAAAACCGAATCCAATACATAGCCTTCATCCTTAATAATGGTTTTTGTAAGGTCGTTTACCGTAATCATAGTCAGTTCTTTTTCATGGCCATAACCACGTCTTGGGTCTTTGTTGACCTCTGCGATGAGTTCGTCGATCGTCGATTTCCCGTTTCCAATGACATGTGCAGGCGAACGCAGGGCAGCCGCCACAAGTTTGTTATTGATGACCAGTAATCTATAATCTTCCCCTGTAATAAATTTTTCTACGATAACCCTCGAGGATACGTTCTGCGCCGCTTTAAAGGCGACCAGCGCATCTTCATAGGTGTTGATGTCTACGGTGATGCCGCTACCATGGTTACCATCGATAGGTTTGATGACCAACGGGAAACCGACATAATCGCAAGCACTTTTCAAGCTTCTTTCTTTCGTAATGATGTCGCCTCGTGGCACTTCTATTTCGGCCTGTTCCAACAGG
>JBARCC010000624.1:0-1932 GCA_049793635.1 Maribacter sp.
CGGTATAAGTCACCAGACCTATTTTGTCCATAACATCCAGGCCCAATTCACTAAAAGCAGCAGGATTTTTTAAACTGATGTGAATACTATCCGCAAATACAGCGATGCCCCCCATCATTTGATTTTCAACCGTACTTGTACTGGTCAAATCTCCGATACCAAAAAAAGAGTAAGGAGAAACAGTACCGTTTTGCGCATATATACCGAAAGCGGTTAGATACGCGATTGCAAATAAAATTTTTCTGATCATTTAGTGCTTGTTGTATTCCAGCAAATAATTAAGCCCTTTCAGGAGAAATTTGGAATCCGCAAATATGGTATTTTTTAGTCGATTGGACAAAAATTGAGCATCACCCCCTGTTAAAATAACTGTTAAATCTTTAAAACGACCCTTGTATTGATTGATGACCCCGTCCAATTCCAACCCTACGCCATTCACCACACCACTGTGCATGCAATTTTCTGTAGTATTCCCAATATAGTCCAAAAGCTCCCTTTTTTCCAACAACGGCAATTTAGCGGTTTGCTGGTGCATGGCCGTATACCGCATCTGAACTCCAGGGGAAATGGCGCCTCCTAAATATTCAGTATAGTCGTTCAGGATATCGTACGTTATACAGGTGCCCGCGTCTATGATGAGCATATTATGGTTCGGATTATGGTAAAAGGCGGCAGTCACCAACGCTAAGCGGTCTACGCCCAAGGTCTGCGGGGAGGCATAGGAGTTTTTAAAAGGGAATTTAGAGCGGTGGGTCAGCTCATGCAGCTTGCAAAAAACGGCCACGACGTTCATCTCGTCCCTGGAAAGCGAGCCAACGCTCGACACGATACCGTTCGTGATCTTCGGAAACTGACCGAAAAGTTGCTTTATAGCCTTTACAAAATCGACTTTTGCCACGGTTTGTAGGTGGATCATTTCCTTTTTCCGGAATACGGCGAGCTTGATACTTGTATTCCCTGCATCGATTATCAAATTCATCTTGTAAAGATCATAAATTAAAAAAACAATCCGCTTTTTTTATGATTTAGTTTGTATATCCTAAAATTGAAATTATATTTGCAGCCGCTTACGGCGACATGGTGCCTTAGCTCAGTTGGTAGAGCAATGGACTGAAAATCCATGTGTCCCTGGTTCGATTCCTGGAGGCACCACATAAAATCCTTACTTAACGGTAAGGATTTTTTTGTTTTTGATTCTTATCTGTATATCCTTTTTACATCATGTCCCTTAAGACCATCGACAAATACGAGGTTTGGGAGTATGTCTATTTGAAAACTGACTTGGAACATCACAATTCCTAGCAGTTCGAAAAGACTAACATAGGCCGTCGTTAATTCAGAAATCGTACTCTCGTTTCCATACCCTTAACAGGCAGATGGTATATGCCTTAAAATGTTTATAAGGGAATAACTAGCGAAAGTTCATAAAAAGATTTTTGTGGACCACAATAACCCTTTTCAACTTACTGAGCTAAAAAATTAGAACTGTTTACTCCGAAGCATTACCGCGACAGTCTTCATAAGAAGTCCCATAGTGTTACCAATAATTTTCTGATTCTAAATCCCGTTCGTCCATCCAGTTCAAAAAATCAAAAACTTTATTCCCAAATCCGCCCCACCTTCTGTTCCCTAAAATCCTCAATTAAAACTTGCTGTTCAGAAGTCGCTTGAAGTGTACAAGTCGCGTAAAAAGCTTTAGGGAAAATTTGATTGGTCATCACATATTGGCCTTGGTTCACAAAAAGCTCTATTGAAGAATGATCAATCAAAACACGCACTTCAACGGTGCCATCGGGCAGATGCGGCATGGGCATTTCTTGCGTTCCGCTCACAAAGGTATCACTGAACGCTGTCAACCCAGATCGACTACGGTCTAGCATCGCCCTTTTGTTCTTCGCATCCATTATAATGCTCAAAGTATCCCCTAGCGCA
>JBARCC010000625.1:0-8320 GCA_049793635.1 Maribacter sp.
GAAGATAAATACCGATTGAAATGGAGAATTTTAATGGTTTTTGCCAAACGCTCACTCCCAGCAGCGTTCTATCATCGATTAAAATACCGACCACGCATCCGATACCCATAGAAAAAATAAGTATGGCTACCCAAAAGGCAAAAGGGCTTTCCTTCCTGACGCTTTGCACTATGTCGATGATCCAAGTACGCAATTTCACTTGTGTGACCGAGAACATATTGGGAGCTGATGTAGTTCTATTCAGAGGTCTATTGGATGATTGCATTTTAGTAGGTGCCAAATTGGTTGTGCCCACTTTAATGGTGTTTCTGTGAATCATGGTTTTTTTGGTTTTAGCATTTTGATTAGGATGAACAATAGAAATCCGATCGGGCCGAACAGGAACGTTAAAAAAAGACAAGGGGCAATGAGCATGTGATGAATTCCCAATGCCTTGTTTTTATCCAGTATCCACATCCCCACCAAAAGGTCAAAGGCGAGGTAATGGACCCATCCGGCAAGAGCAATATGTTCTTCAGTGAACAATTGCATTACCGATGACAGGCTGCCAAAATCCAATAGGCCATTACTTAGTATGGATCGAATGATATACATTGCATAAACCACAGATAGTAGTATGGGAACGACCTTATAATCGATCAAGAATCGGGTAAGCTTCCAACGGGGTAAGAATAGCATCAATACCCACATAGACATGGCCATCGTATTGACTATTGAAAAAACAGTGGTTGGAGTCATTTGTATTTGGTGTTAATTATCTGTGATGTCCCAAAGATGTGAGTATACCATCACTAACGAAATGACTTTATGTTGAATCGTCGTGAAATGGGGCTAGATCGTACAATGTGGAGAAGTATCTAAGATTTCCCCTTTTTTGTTGAAAAACGATACTGGTCATGGCCATTGCAAAGGGGTCTAATTTTCTAACGGGTTTCAGATAATCGAGCCCTCAAGAATCAAGAACCAAGAACAAAGAACCGAGAATCGATATAAAAAGGGTCGGTTCATTTCCTTACCGGCAGGTCTTGGTTCTTGTAGCGGTATTAATGCTGATGCCTCGGCGGATGTTCAAAAGGGAGTTCATGGTTAAACTATATGGTCCTAGAGAGAAATCTCGTTTACTGCCTTCGGAGGGCAAGCTATTTGTTCATTGCGATTATCAAAACCATTATCCATAAATCCTTACCTTTGTGCTCTTATCTATTTCTTTAACTTAAATCTATTGGTATAGCATGCAACTGTACAATACATTAAGTGCGAAAGAAAGAGCCGCTCTTATTGAAGAAGCGGGGAAGGAACGCCTTACCATCTCTTTCTATTCCTATGCGCACATTGGCAATCCGAACCTTTTTAGGAACCACCTGTTTATCCATTGGAATGAAATGGATGTACTCGGTCGTATTTATGTGGCCCACGAAGGTATTAATGCGCAATTATCGGTTCCTGCTGAAAATTTTGAGGTCTTCAAAAATCATTTGGATAGTATTTCCTTTTTGGAAAATGTACGCCTCAATATTGCCATCGAGCAGGATAATTTATCCTTTCTTAAATTAAAAGTGAAAGTGCGCCATAAAATTGTGGCCGACGGATTAAAGGATACCGAATTTGACGTGACGAACAAGGGCATTCATGTTGATGCTCAAAAATTTAACCAGTTGATCGAGGATCCCGATACCATTTTAGTGGATAAGCGCAACCATTATGAAAGTGAAATCGGTCATTTTAAAAATGCGATTACTCCAGATGTGGATACCTTTCGGGATTCGCTCGATATCATAGAACGGGATCTGGCAGACCATAAAAAAGACAAGAAACTGGTGATGTACTGTACTGGCGGTATCCGATGTGAAAAGGCGAGTGCGTACTATAAGCACAAGGGTTTTGAGCAGGTGTATCAACTAGAGGGGGGCATCATAGAATACGCTAGGCAGGTAGATGCCCAGAAATTGGAAAATAAATTCAGGGGCAAGAATTTTGTCTTTGACCATAGAAGGGGAGAGCGCATTAGCGATGATGTTATTGCACATTGCCACCAGTGCGGCCAACCTTGTGACGAGCATGTGAACTGCGCCAACGAAGCCTGCCATTTGTTGTTCATTCAATGTGAGGCGTGTGCAGAAAAGATGAACCATTGCTGTTCGGATGCCTGTAAGACGACCCATGAATTGCCGTTCGAAGAACAAAAAGCACTTCGAAGGGGAAAAGTGGTCAGTAATAAAATATTCAAAAAAGGAAGGTCTGAAGTATTGACCTTTAAAAAGTAGCTTGTTAAAAGTTAATAGTGGCAACGAAAACTACCCATCGGTTGTTTGGGGTCTTATATAGCGTTGTTTATATAATGTGACCGAAAACCTTTCTCAAACCAGAACTCAGAATTTTACACTTAAACTTGATTTGTAAACCATGTCTTGCGCAGGCAGGCTTGAACTTGCATCAGTGCCCGAGCTTGAACTTGATTTTTGAGCTTGAACTTGTATTCTGCCTTTACATCACATTAAAAAAATAGTATCTTTACTTATTAAGTATTTATGAACCTTTTTTGGTGAATGTAAAAGATTCAGCCAAATCAATATATAAAATATGGGTTGTAGTAGTTGTTCTACCGGTAAGGATGGACAACCAAAGGGATGCAAGAATAACGGTACTTGCGGTACAGATGGTTGCAATAAATTAACAGTTTTCGATTGGCTTTCCAATATGTCGCTTCCCAATGGGGAACGGCCATTTGATTTTGTGGAGGTACGATTCAAGAACAGTAGAAAAGAGTTTTTTCAAAATACCGAAAATCTTTCACTTTCCATAGGCGATATTGTGGCGACACAAGCGCAGTCGGGTCATGACATTGGTATGGTCACCTTAACCGGTGAGCTGGTACGCGTGCAAATGAAGCGCAAAAAAGCGGACACCCAAGGACCGGAGGTTGTGAAAGTCTATCGAAAGGCAAGTCAGAAGGATATCGATATCTGGCAAAAATGTAGGGACAGGGAAGATGAGATCAAGAAACGTGCCCGTGAAATTGCCATTATTCTTCAACTTCAAATGAAGATATCAGATGTGGAGTTTCAAGGGGATGGCTCAAAAGCTACGTTCTATTACACCGCAGATGAACGGGTAGATTTCCGTCAGCTCATCAAGGATATGGCGAAGGCCTTCGGTATCCGAATAGAAATGCGTCAAATCGGGTATCGTCAAGAAGCCCAGCGCTTGGGCGGTATAGGATCTTGCGGAAGAGAATTGTGCTGTTCGACCTGGCTGACCGATTTCAGATCGGTAAGTACATCGGCGGCCCGATACCAGCAATTGTCCTTGAATCCCCAAAAATTAGCGGGCCAATGCGGCAAACTTAAGTGCTGTCTCAATTACGAATTGGATGTGTATTTGGATGCACTCAAAGACTTTCCATCCCAAGAGACCAAGTTGTTCACCGATAAGGGAATGGCCTTTTGTCAAAAAACCGATATTTTCAAGGAAATGCTCTGGTTTTCCTACAAAGAGGCCCCTGGTAATTGGCATGTGCTTTCCAAAGATCAGGTAAATGAAATACTGGAAAAAAATAAAAAGAAAGAGAAAGTTGCCAGTCTTGAGATGTACGCAAGGGAAATTGCAGTAGAGGAGAAAATTGTTTTTGAGAATGTGGTAGGGCAAGATAGTCTTACTCGGTTCGATAGGCCCAAAGGTGGCGGAAACCGAACGAAGAACAAGGGCAAAAATAGAAATCGCAACAAGAACAGGAATAGAAAAAGAAATCAAAAAAATGCGTAGTCTGTTTTTTTCGTTAGCGGTAACGTTTCTGCTATTTTCTTGCGAGACCAACGTAATCAAATCTGAGTACCGTTCTTTAGACGGGGCAGTTTGGAACAAGGAAGAGGTATTGCAATTTACCTTCAGCGAGATGGACACCCTTCAAGAGCACGATATTTATATCAACGTGCGAAACGATAATACCTTCGCTTACAGCAATCTGTTCATCATCGCGGCATTGACCTCTCCAGAAGGTAGGATAGTCAAGGATACCCTAGAGTACGTAATGGCCGAACCCGATGGTACGTGGTTGGGAAAAGGAAACGGAAGTCTCAAGGAGAATACCTTGTGGTATAAGGAGAACATCGTTTTCCCCACTTCTGGCGTATATACTATTGAAGTTTCCCATGCGATGCGTAAAAATGGTGATGTGTCGGGCATAATCGGGCTAGAAGGCATCACAGATGTAGGCATCGAAATACTAAAAAGTAATCCGTAAACTATGGCGACGACGGTAAAAAAGAATACATCGCATTCCTTTTCCAAATTCATTAAATGGTTCTGGATATTGTTTTTATCAGGAATAGCGTTTGTGGCGTTGATTTTTCTTTCTGCCGCCTGGGGGCTGTTCGGGGAGTTACCTCCTTACGAATATTTGGAAAATCCTAAAACCAATCTAGCGTCCCAAATTATTTCTTCTGACGGCAATCTGTTGGGCAAGTTTTATTTGGACGATAACCGAACCGATGTAAAGTTTGACGATTTGCCCGACAATTTGGTGAACGCTTTAATCGCCACCGAGGATGCGCGGTTCAGGGGGCACTCTGGAATCGATGCATGGGGAACCTTGAGGGCATTTGTCTATCTGGGCAGCAAAGGTGGGGCAAGTACGATTTCACAACAGCTGGCGCGTCAGCTTTTTGTAGGGGTACGTTCTAGAAGCAAGCTCGATGCCATTAAGCAAAAATTAAAGGAGTGGGTGTTGGCGACCAGATTAGAACGCAGCTATACCAAAGAGGAAATCATCAGCATGTATTTCAACATCTATGATTTCGGAAATAATGCGGACGGTATCCGGTCAGCGGCCAGGATCTATTTCGGAAAGGAGCCTAAGGACTTAAAAACAGAGGAATCTGCCATGCTGGTAGGTATGTTCAAAAATTCTTCGTTGTTCAATCCGTTACGTAGGGAAGATATGGTCAAAACTAGGCGCGATGTAGTGCTCGCGCAGATGGCCAAATACGATTTTATATCGGTTGCTGAAAAAGACTCTCTCCAAGCCATGAAAATGGATATTAATTTCAATCCGGAAAACCATAGGGAGGGGTTGGCGACCTATTTTAGAATGTACTTGCAGCGTTTCATGAAAGAGTGGATCGATACCCATCCGAAGCCCGCTATGGAAGGGGAACGCGATCGCTATAATCTGTACTTGGACGGACTCAAGATTTATACTACCATAGATTCCAAGATGCAGGCCAATGCAGAGGAAGCGGTCAACCAACACATGACGAAACTGCAGGCGGAGTTCTTTCACCAGAATACGCCCGAACGAAACGCCACTGCGCCATTTTTGGACATTACCCCAGAAGAGACCAACAGCATCATGGAGCGCGCCATGAAAACTTCTGATCGTTGGCGGATCATGAAAGATGCGGGTAATTCTGAAAAGGAAATTCGCGCTTCTTTTGACAAACAGACAGAAATGACGGTATTCGATTGGCGAAGCGATACTAGGGAAAAGGATACCATAATGACACCAATGGATTCCATTCGGTATTATAAATCCTTTTTAAGGACGGCAATGATGTCTATGGAGCCACAGACCGGTCATGTAAAAGCATGGGTGGGAGGTATCAATTACAAACATTTTCAGTACGACAATGTCATTCAGGGCGCGAGACAGGCCGGTTCAACCTTTAAGCCTTTTGTTTATGCCGCTGCAATCGACCAGCTGAGACTGTCTCCCTGTGAAACAAGGCCAGATACACAATATTGTATCGAGGCGGGCAAACATGGGAACGTTGAAGCTTGGTGTCCCAGAAATTCAGATCTAAAATATTCGGGCAACAGCTATTCCTTAAAAAAGGCTTTGGCGAACTCCATCAATACCATCACGGCCCAGCTCATCGATGAGGTCGGTCCAAAATCGGTAGTAAGCATGGTGCGTAACCTAGGCTTTTCCCGTGAAATACCAGAAGTTCCGTCTATCGCACTGGGAACGCTTGATGTCAACGTGTATGAAATGGTGGGTGCGTACGGTACGTTTGCCAATCAAGGGGTATATGTAAAACCGGTAATGGTTACCCGTATTGAAAACAAAGATGGTACGGTACTTTATGAATATGTGCCCGAAACCAAGGATGTCTTAAGCAAGGAAGTTTCCTATGCCATGGTCGATTTAATGAAAGGCGTTACCCAAGGCGGTTCGGGTACCCGTTTACGAACCACAGGAGCAAATAAATGGAGTCCGGAATATGATGAAATCATTACAGGGTATCCCTATGAACTTACCAACCCTATTGCGGGCAAGACCGGTACCACCCAGAATAATAGTGATGGTTGGTTCATGGGCATGGTCCCGAACCTCGTTACAGGGGTTTGGGTCGGTGGTGAAGAACGGGCCACCCACTTCCAAAGCATTCGATATGGTCAGGGAGCCGCCATGGCCCTGCCGATTTGGGGATTATATATGAAAAAAAATTACGCCGATGAGGAGTTGGGTATTTCAAAAGGAGACTTTGAAAAGCCTGAAAACATGTCCATTGAAATCGATTGCTCTAAATTTGAACAAGAAATGGAACGGGACAATGATTTGGAAAACGATTTGGAGGATTTGGATTTTTAGGATATTCAACATCGATATATGCAAGGCCGTGGTTGATACCACGGCCTTTTTTTATAAAATCCATTTAAAAATAGTAATTTTAGAAGGAAGAAAATTCAGTATAAATGATACGGAAAACAGTAACGAACGTTAGTGATGCGCTTGATGGGGTTAAGGACAGTATGACCTTTATGCTAGGGGGCTTTGGTCTTTGTGGCATTCCAGAAAACGCAATTTCAGAATTGGTAAGGTTAGGAATAAAGGACATTACCTGTATCTCGAATAATGCGGGGGTAGATGATTTTGGATTGGGATTGTTATTACAAAAGCATCAGATTAAGAAAATGATATCTTCTTATGTAGGGGAGAACGATGAGTTCGAAAGACAGATGCTAAGTGGAGAGCTAGAAGTAGAATTGACACCACAGGGCACATTAGCGGAAAAGTGCAGAGCTGCCCAAGCAGGCTTCCCCGCATTTTATACACCAGCGGGGTTTGGAACAGAAGTGGCCGAAGGAAAGGAAGTTCGAGAATTCAAGGGTAAGATGTATATCTTGGAAGAAGCTTTTAGTGCTGATTTTGCGTTCGTAAAAGCATGGAAAGGGGATGATGCGGGCAACTTGATCTTTAAGGGTACCGCAAGAAATTTTAATCCTTGTATGTGCGGTGCCGCGACGATAACGGTCGCTGAAGTGGAAGAACTGGTTCCGGCCGGGCAATTAGACCCTAACGAAATACATATTCCAGGGATTTTCGTGCAACGCATTTTTCAAGGGAAGGATTATGAGAAAAGAATAGAACAGCGAACGGTTCGTCAAAAATAGAACAATGTTAGATAAGAACGCAATAGCAAAAAGAATAGCACAGGAAGTACAGGACGGGTACTACGTTAACCTAGGCATTGGAATACCGACCTTGGTGGCCAATTACGTACGCGATGATATCAGTGTAGAGTTTCAGAGCGAAAATGGAATTTTAGGGATGGGCCCTTTTCCATGGGAAGGCGAGGAAGACGCTGACCTCATCAATGCGGGCAAACAAACCATTACCGCTTTACCTGGGGCGTCGTTTTTCGATTCTGCAACGAGTTTTTCCATGATCAGGGGTAAACATGTGGACCTAACCATTTTAGGGGCGATGGAGGTTGCCGAAAACGGGGATATTGCAAACTGGAAAATACCTGGAAAAATGGTAAAGGGCATGGGAGGAGCCATGGATTTGGTAGCGTCCGCGGAGAATATCATTGTGGCCATGATGCATACCAATAGGGCAGGAGAATCAAAGCTGCTTAAAAGGTGTACACTACCATTGACGGGCGTGGGGTGCGTAAAAAAGATTGTAACCAATCTTGCAGTGCTTGAAGTCGTTAAAGACGGATTTTTACTATTGGAAAGAGCCCCCGGGGTAACTATAGATGAAATCAAGGCTGCAACAGAGGGCAACCTTATTATTGAGGGCCAGGTACCTGAGATGCATATTGCGAACGCTTAGTTTTTAAGATGAAAAACAGGATAATCCGTTATTTCACCACAACATGAGGAGGATACACAACAATATGTTTAAAGTTAGGGAAGATGATGTTATATTTATCTTGTAAAAAAACCCAGTTAACCCTAAATCTTAACCCACATGGATACCCAATTCGACCACTTTGCATCCGAAGAAAAAGTACAAGTCTACCGAAACGATTTTTTTAGTGGATTTTTAAGGCTTACCCAAAAACTGTTCATGTTTTAAACAGCAGTATAAACG
>JBARCC010000626.1:0-1517 GCA_049793635.1 Maribacter sp.
CAAATGAACTGTGTTCCCGGTATGATAACAGAATTCTCCTTTACGCCCATTTACACGACCGAAGAGATGAGGGCGAATCCTGATGTCATGGATAAGGTAAAAAGAACGAACAAAATCAGGGCTGAAAAATCACTCACAGGTGATGAAGTGTTGGACCCTTGGGAGTTTGATTATATTTTGTTATGTAATAAGATTTGCGGAAAATCACATTACAATATGCAAATGAAAATTATTGTAGAATCGGAAGAGGACTACATGAAGTGGATGAAAGAACAGAGCACATTCGCCGAAACGGTGATGACCGATGAGGAGAGTCCGGCGTTTAACGCAGTGGATGCAGTATCGCTCTCTGAATAAAAGGTTCAGGAAATTTTAAGTAAGGCTATAAAAAGAAAATTAATATAAATTAAAGGTTATGTCAGCAACAGCAGATGCACACATTGGTGAGCACGTTCATGACGATCATGGGCACCATCATCACAAAGAAACGTTTGTAACAAAATATATTTTTAGTCAAGATCATAAAATGATTGCCAAGCAATACCTAATTCTAGGTGTTTTGGTAATGGGTTTTATAGGTATTGCTATGTCTTTGTTGATGCGTTTACAATTGGCTTGGCCAGGACAATCCTTTTTAGTGTTCGATACGCTATTGGGAAAATGGGCGCCTGACGGAATTATGGATGCCGATATTTACTTGGCATTGGTAACAATGCATGGTACCATCATGGTGTTCTTTGTGCTAACGGCTGGTTTAAGTGGTACGTTCAGTAATTTATTGATTCCACTGCAAATCGGTGCACGCGATATGGCATCCGGTTTCTTGAACATGGTATCGTTCTGGTTATTTTTCTTGGCCAGTATGATTATGATTTCCTCTTTATTCGTCGAAGCGGGTCCTGCAGCGGCGGGTTGGACGATTTATCCACCCTTAAGTGCCTTACCCATGGCGCAGCCCGGTTCAGGGATGGGAATGACCCTATGGCTGGTTTCGATGGCCATTTTTATCGCATCCTCGTTATTGGGATCTTTGAATTACATCGTTACGGTCATCAATTTAAGAACGAAAGGGATGTCGATGACACGGTTACCTTTGACGATTTGGGCCTTCTTTGTAACCGCTATCATTGGGGTAATCTCCTTTCCGGTGTTACTTTCAGCAGCATTGCTCTTGATAATGGATAGAAGTTTTGGAACTTCATTTTTCCTTTCCGATATTTTCATTCAAGGTGAGGTGTTGCATTACCAAGGGGGTTCTCCTGTTTTGTACGAGCACTTATTTTGGTTTTTAGGACACCCTGAGGTGTATATTGTATTGTTACCGGCATTGGGTATCACTTCTGAGGTCATGTCGACCAATGCGCGTAAGCCTATTTTTGGATACCGTGCCATGGTCGCTTCTATTTTGGCCATTGCGTTTCTTTCTACAATCGTGTGGGGACACCACATGTTCATATCTGGAATGAACCCATTTTTGGGATCTGTATTTACGTTTACGACCTTATTGATCGCTATAC
>JBARCC010000627.1:0-8191 GCA_049793635.1 Maribacter sp.
AACACCAAACCCGAAAGTTTCACCTTGAAGGGCAACCTTCGGGGAGAAATTAAGGATGGCACACAGGTATTTCTTAAAAAAATAGGGGAAAACAATCAACCCATCGAAGTAGATACGGCAATGACTACCAATGGGGCATTCACATTTACAGGTACCGCCGACAGCCCAGAATTGCATTATATATTCGTAGACCAACTGCAAGGATATACCGCCGTAATTTTAGAAAACGGGAAGATCCAATTTGATGCACAACGCGATAGTATGGCTTTCGCCAAAATTGACGGCACTTTCCAGAACGAGGCCTTCGCCGATTATATGAAAAAATCGCGTGAGCTTTCCATGCAGGCACAGAACATACAACGTGACATGCAATCTGCGAGCGGAGAAGCAATGGTCGCCTTGAAAGACGAAATAAATGAACTTCAGGAAGAATACAAGAATTTTGAATTGGATTATGTAAAAAGCCACCCAAAAGCATTGATCTCGGCCTTGGTATTGGATCGGGCCATCGCAACAAAGTCCATTGAGCTGAATGAAGCGGATAGTATCTATGAAACCCTTGATGCCGAAATTAAAAATACCCAAGCTGGGAAAAAGGTCCTAGAAAGTATTGAACGCGTAAAGAAATCTGAAGAAGCCGGTAAAAAGACCAGCATCGGTGCCAAGGCCCCCGATTTTTCAGGTCCCAATCCCGAAGGCAACGAAATCGCATTGGCCGATGTTATGGGTAAAGTCACTTTGATCGATTTTTGGGCAGGATGGTGTAGACCCTGTAGGGCAGAAAATCCTAACATTGTCGCCGTGTATAATAAGTACCATGATAAAGGTCTTAACGTACTTGGAGTTTCTTTGGACAGGACCGAGGAAGCTTGGAAAAAGGCCATAGAAGAGGATGGACTAACTTGGAATCACATTTCAAACATCGCTTATTTTGATGATCAGATTGCAAAGCTTTATAATGTTGAGGCAATTCCCGCGGCATTTTTATTAGATGAAAACGGAGTAATTGTCGCTAAGAACCTAAGAGGATCTGAACTCGAGGAAAAAGTTGCGGAGCTCTTGAACTAAACTATAATTTCTAATGAAAAACGCCTTAAACCAATAGCTTTAAGGCGTTTTTTATTTAATCTTGTTCCCCCACATCGATCCGAAAGGGTATCATCTATTTACTCATTTTTAGGTACTGCATGGGTTTACTCGTATAAAATTTGGCTATAATGTTGTCTAAAATTTATTAAAATAGTCATTAAAATTACCGGTAACCGTAAATGTTCCCTGTTTTTCAACGGAGCCCCAAATCGTGGCGATCGAAGAAGTTCCTATAAATTCTACGGTAGCGCCGTCTTCCAAAATTAAATCCCCATAGATCATTAAATTACCTTCTACTTTCAGGGTAGCGCCACTGGCCACAGTGATATCCCTTTTTCTATTATTTCTTCCAACACTAAGGGTACCGTTTAATTCGAAGAGTGCGTCACGCTCGATGGCAATACCATCTTTCACCGTCCAAGAACCACATAACAATAACGAACCTTGAACATCAAGGTCGTTGAAACGTGCATCCCCTCGGTAAGATAGGTCTTGGGCTGCGGAGACGACCAATGATTTTTTACCATTGTACCGCTCTAGCGTAGCACAACGATTTACCAAGCTCTCCGAGGGTCTGTTCAATTTAATGATCTGGAAGCCCGATGTGCCGGAAGCGGCAAAGATATAGTCCCCTTTCGACGCTACGGAATTTATGGAGCCCGTTAATTGAATAACACCAAAAGCTTCGGTCTCATCCTGTAACTTTTCGTTTAAGCTTAACCCTGCCCCGCCGTTCGCCATCAGCATAATTTCTTCATTGACGGCTACGCCATTGGTAACCAAATCCCCACTATCCACATTTTCGGGATTCAATAAAATAGGAACATAGGCTATACGGTTCCCACTCGCAACGTTATAAATACCAGCACCTTTCGAACCTTCTGAAACGACAATGTTATCACCGGAATAATCCATCGTTCTTTTCGCATCTGCCCCAAAATCGGAGGTGATCGGAATTTCCTTTACTATATTGAAGTCCGCATCTAAAATATGAATACCCTTCGAAGCATCCAAGACCGCTATTTCGGCACCCTTAATGCTCAAAGCACGTAAATCGGCAAAAGGGGCCTCGCCGGTGGGCGACAGATCTGAAGTATTATAGGCCACTATAAATCCGTCCTTTCCGCTGGTTACGATTACCTTAGCGCCACTAATGCTCACATCGGTAGCATTAAATCCCTCTTGGAACGCATACGAAATAGAGTTGGTCACCAAACTACCATTACTAAAAGGAATTTTGGCAATGAATGAATTCGCCGTAGCCCGCACCGATTTCTCCGCATCTACTCCGCCCACAACATACACATACCCATTCTCATAGGCTATTGCATTCAAATCTGCATTACTATAGTACAGCCTAGAGGTTACAAAAGGGGTATTTGGATCGCTGATGTTCACCACATCAATGCCACCCACATAGGCGTCGCCCGCGGTATTATAGGATACGAAACCGTAATTCCCGTCGATGACCACATGGGTCGCCGTCAAATTCTCGCCCCCTGAAAATGAAGGTGGTGCGATTTGGGCCACTAACGTCAACGGATAGTCCCCTTCAGGAGCACTTTTTCCGGTCATTGCCTTTCGCTTGGCCGTAATTTCCGGATTCTCGTAAATATCTAGTACTCCCGCTTCATCGAAGAGCACACTATTTTCTAATTTTTGCTGATTGGACTCCAATCGGACATTATCCTCCGGATTTTCAAAAACCGTAGTTTCATCACTACAATTCACAAAAATAAGAAGTGCCAAAAAGGCCAATGGGGAAACTTTTCTCATATCCTAAATATTTTAATTTACAGTTTGGGTTCGCTGCATAACGGGATATGCCCCTTAGAAGTATAATCAAGTGCCGGATTTCGTTGAAATACGGCTATTTAAGATAATAGTACGGGCTGTGGAAGGACTATTTAAATTTTTCCCAGTTTTTGTAGTACCAACAATAAAAGGATAGGGAGTGCAAGCAGACCGACCATTAAGGTCTCGGTCTGTAACAGACTTGGCATAAAAATCAAGGTACAGGCATAGCCGCCTATGGCACCTCCAAAATGGGCAGTATGGCCTATATTTCCCAAACGCTTTTTCATTCCATAAATGGAATATAGCAAATACCCGATACCCACCACATAGGCAGGCACTGGAATGGGAATGAACATAATGCCCAACTGCATGTTCGGCTGCAAGAGAATGGCGGCGTATAAAATTCCGGTTACCGCGCCGCTGGCCCCTACGGCTGAATAGTAGGGTTCCTCTTTATGGAAATACATGGCCAATAGACTACCGGCGACCAGACTGATGAAATAAATGATAAGAAATTGAGATGAGCCAAATTGATTGATGACCACTCCAGCAAAAAAATAGAGCGTCAACATATTGAACAGAAGGTGGGAAATATCCACATGAAGAAACCCAGAAGTCACCATGCGTTCTTTTTGCCCCGCCTTTATGGCCCCGATACCGAATTTATAACGTTCAAAAAATACAGTATCATTAAAACCCTTTAAGGATACCAAGACATTTGCTGCAATAATCGCTATCGTTGCGATGTCAATGTTGTTCATTATCCGCCCTTTATTTGGCCGCAAATATAGCTATATTTGCGCATAATTTTGACCGGATGCAACTATTGGCCTTTGTTATGATCTACCCTTTTTTATGGCTGATCTCCATTTTACCGCATCGTCTTTTTTATACCTTTTCGGACCTTTGCTTTTTTTTCGTGTACCATATTTTTGGATACCGTAGAAAGGTGGTACAGGAAAACCTCCATTTGGTGTTCCCAGAAAAGTCAAAGGAGAGCATTCATTTCATCGAAAAAAAATTCTACCATCATTTGTGCGACACCTTTTTAGAGATGGTGAAATCGATGAATTTGAGCAAAGAACAGGTGCGGAAAAAATATCAGGTCGAGAATATTGAACTAGTACGTAAAATCGAAAAAGATCAAAGTATTATCATTCTATGTGCGCACTATGCCAATTGGGAATGGAACGTTAGCATTAATAATTATGTAGATTCTAAAGGCTATGCGGTCTATCAAAAAATCAATAATTCTTATTTCGACGCATTCGTAAGAAAAGTCAGGGCCAAGTGGAACACAACACTGATTACGCAAAAGCAAACGGTAAAGACCGTTTTGGAAAATCATAGAAGCCAAACTAGGGCAGCCTACGGTATGGTGAGTGATCAATCGCCCCAGGTACATAGAGCACAGTACTGGACGGAGTTCATGGGCATCAAAGTACCCATATTCAACGGCGGCGAGGTATTGGCCCGTAAAACCGGCTTGGCGGTCTTATTCTTAAAAGTAAGTAAGATAAAAAGAGGTCATTATAAAGCTGAATTGCTACCTATATCCTTAGATAGTAAGGCAACCCAAGAAAATGAAATTACCGATACCTTTCTTAGGCTTACCGAACAACAGATCCGTGAACGTCCAGAACATTACCTATGGACCCATAAGCGTTGGAAACATCGAGATAAAAAACCAGCCCCTTTTGCTGCCGTTAAATAGCATGCTATACTCCCATGCTTATACCAAATCAAATGCCTCGGGGCAGAGCCAACGAGATATCAACGTCAAGACCGTTACGCTATAGGAACATAGTCTTTCACTTGGCTCTTGCTAAATTTATTATCCAAACGCTACACGCTGGGCGAAGTCTTGGGGGAACGTAATGATTAAATTCCGGCTACCGCCTTAATTTCCCCAATAATCCGATCTGCCAGTGCATCAGCTTCAGATTGACTCTTGGCCTCGGTGTACACCCTAATAATAGGTTCGGTATTGGACTTTCTTAAATGCACCCAGTTTTCGGGAAAATCAATTTTCACACCATCAATGGTACTCAATTCCTCATTGGCATATTTCGTGGCCATCGCTTTCAAAATTCCGTCAACATCCAACCCTGGGGTCAGCTGTATTTTCTTTTTACTCATGAAATAGCTTGGGTAACTAGCACGCAGTTCCGCAACGGTTCCACCCTTCTCTGCCATCAACATTAAAAACAAGGCCGTTCCTACCAGTGAATCACGGCCATAGTGGCTTTCGGGATAAATAATACCACCATTTCCCTCACCACCGATAATTGCGGCATTGGCCTTCATTTTGGTAACGACATTGACTTCCCCTACGGCAGCGGCTTCGTACGTACCCCCATGCTTTTCCGTAATATCCCGCAACGCCCTAGACGAAGATAGGTTCGATACGGTATTTCCCTTGGTCTTGCCCAATACATAATCAGCACAGGCCACTAAGGTATATTCTTCGCCGAACATTTCACCATCATTACTTATAAAGGCCAAACGGTCCACGTCAGGATCTACTACGATACCAAAATCGGCATTTTCCTTGACCACTAGATCACAAATATCTTTCAAATGCTCTTTTAAGGGCTCTGGATTGTGTGGGAAATGACCCGTTGGTTTACAATACAGTTCTACGACTTCCACTCCAAATTCCTTCAAAAGCTTAGGAATGGCGATACCTCCAGTGGAGTTGACTCCATCGACCACCACTTTAAATTTCGCTTTTTTGACCACCTCCGCATCCACTAACGATAGGTTGAGCACTTCATCGATATGAATATCGATATAACTATCGTTTTTAGTAATCTCCCCCAAATCATCGACCTCTGAAAAATCGAACTCCTCCCGCTCCGCTATTTCTAAAATCTTTGCCCCTTGCGCCGCATCTAAAAATTCTCCTTGTTCGTTCAATAATTTTAGGGCGTTCCATTCCTTTGGATTATGGCTTGCCGTAAGGATGATTCCACCATCCGCGTTTTCCATGGGCACCGCGATTTCAACGGTGGGCGTCGTTGATAGATCTAGATCGATGACATCGATTCCAAGACCCACTAGCGTCGAAACCACCAAATTTTGTATCATTTCTCCCGACAAGCGCGCATCGCGACCTATGACGACTTTCAACTTATCCTTTTTAGCATAGCCCTTCAACCAGATGCCGTATGCGGCAGCGAATTTTACCGCATCGAGCGGGGTAAGGTTATCTCCAGGCTTTCCTCCTATGGTCCCCCGTATTCCTGATATTGATTTGATAAGTGTCATATATTCTTGATAAGTTTTTGCAAATATAAGCGGTTCATTTCTACCACTATGGTCCTTCTTCGTAAATTCGATTTACGAAGTGTACCCTAAAGAATGAACTTTTTAGCCCATATTTATCTGTCGTTCAATGATAAGGAAATAACCTTGGGCAATTTTATGGCCGATAGCATTCGCGGTAATAAATTTCACCACCTGCCCCCAAAGGTCCAAAAAGGAATTAAATTACATCGCTTTATCGACACCTTCACAGATACACACCCTATTCCTAAAATAAGCAGTAAACGGCTGCATGCAAACTATAGTCATTACAGTAGGGTCATCGTAGATATTTTTTATGATCATTTTCTAGCGAAGAATTGGTCGGTGTACTCAGAAGTACCCTTGTCCATTTATGTGGAAGATTTTTATGACTTGCTGAAGGATAATTATGATATACTGCCCGATGGGGTGCAACGGATGATGCCCTACATGATTGCCGATAACTGGATTTACAACTATTCTAAAATGGAAGGAATCGCAAAGGTCTTGAACGGGATGAACCGTAGAACCAAGAACAAATCCAAAATGAACTTTGCGATCATCGACCTTGAGGAACACTATGAATCGTTCGAGGAAGAGTTCACTTCGTTCTTCCAACAATTGATTTCTTTTTCAAAACAAAAGCACGATTCACTTTTAAAAAATAGCAATATCAAAAAATAGCAAATTACTGATTCATAAAATTTTAAATATCCTAAACTAAACTATTAATTTATATACATATGACCAAACTTAGATGTTTACTCCCTGTCCTTACCCTGTTTTTATGCTGCCATTGCAAAAAGCAACCTGTGGTGCCTACAGGGCTCGTGACGAAAAAAGCAATGGTGGTTTCTGCACGTGAGGAAGCCTCTAAAATTGGCAGCGACATTATGCAAAAAGGGGGTAATGCCTTTGACGCCATGGTCGCGACCGAAATGGCCTTGGTGGTTGCTTTTCCCTTTGCAGGGAACCTGGGCGGTGGCGGATTCATGGTGTATCGCAAGGCTGACGGTGAGGTCGGCGGATTGGATTATCGTGAAAAAGCACCTTTATCCGCACACAAGGATATGTATTTGGACTCTTTGGGAAATGTTATTCCAGATAAGAGTACCCTAGGCGCTACGGCGGTCGGGGTTCCTGGAACGGTAGCGGGTATTATTGAAGTGCACAAAAAATTCGGTTCCCTGCCCTTAGCCGATATTCTGGCGCCCGTAATCGCTTTGGCGGAGCGCGGGGTAGTCGTCACGGAAAACCAGGAAAAACGCTTGGCAGATTACAGGGATGTATTCATCAAAGTGAACGGGGACAGTACCAAGTTCGCTACGGTTTACAAGATGAACGATACCATTAAATATCCAGCCTTAGCAAATACCTTAAGGAGCATCGCTAAAAACGGTAGGGATGGATTTTACAAAGGAGAAATAGCCCAAAAGCTAGCCGCCTTTATACAAAAAAACGGCGGGTACATCACCGAGGAAGATTTAGGAAAATACCAAGCGGTTTGGAGAGATCCCATCACGTTCGACTACAAGGACCTCCATGTCATTTCTATGAGTCCGCCCAGCAGCGGGGGCGTGACCATCAATCAGATCTTTAAGATGATTGAGAAGTATGATGTTGGCAATTTCGGCCACAACTCCGCCAAAATGGTACAATTGTTTACCGAGGCTTCCAGAAGGGCGTATGCCGATAGGAATTACTTTTTGGGAGATCCCGATTTCGTGGAAATTCCCTATGACCGATTATTGAGCGATGCCTATTTAGCCGAACGGATGGATGATTTTTCTTTTGACAAAGCCACCAAATCGGCTGATGTAGATCATGGGGCGGTAGCGTGGGCCGAAAGCATGGAAACTACCCACTACTCCATAGTCGACCAACTGGGGAACGCCGTCTCGGTGACCACCACCTTGAACGGTGCCTATGGCTCCAAACTGTATGCTGACGAGCTAGGGTTCTTCCTGAACAATGAAATGGATGATTTTAGCGCAAAAGCAGGTGTGCCCAATATGTT
>JBARCC010000628.1:0-2844 GCA_049793635.1 Maribacter sp.
TTTATTTTACCGTAGTTGGAATAGGAAGCGACCAGTTCAGAACAGTACTTGGCGTTAAGGGCACCTACGGTAATCACGTTATCGGCAAATTCCGGACCGTTTTTTTCTTGATCGTTGGGAAAATTGGCGTTGGTCATATCGTCTAAATCGGCGCCATCGTTTCCTGCAGCATGCACGAAGAGCACGTTTTTTTGTGCAGCGTATTTCAACGCATCATAGACCCATTGGGCCTTTGGGGAAAACGATTTTCCAAAACTACCGTTTATGATCCTTGCACCATTGTCAACGGCATACCGTATGCCGAGCGCAATATCCTTATCATACTCATCTCCGTTCGGTACCGCCCTAATGCTCATAATGGCGACATTGTTGGCTACCCCGTTCACGCCCTTGCCATTGTTGCGTTCGGCAGCAATAATTCCCGCTACGTGGGTACCATGGCTTTCATCTTCGTTTCTGTTTTTTGGGTCGCCGTTGCCGTAGTCGGTATCCGCAATATTGTAAGGGTCGTCCCCTACAGGCGATCGTCCGTTAAACTCTTTGTTGAGGTTGTAGTCGACCTGTTCCGTAAAATAGGTAACGCCGTCACTCAACTCCTTTATAACCTCTGGTATGCTATCCTTGATACTGAACATTTGACCGAGCACGGCAACATTTCTCTGCATGGCCTCATCCGTTGCCTTTATTCCGGCAAGGTCCTCTTTGGTATACGAATCTTTTTTCAGATACGTTTTTACCGCTGCATCGGCTTCTTTAACGGTCTGCAATATTTGCTCATATTGCTGTTTGTTCTGTAAGGCTTTTGGGTACTCCGCATCCAATTTTGATTGCGCCTTTGCCAAGGTTGCGGCGTCCCCGATGTTCAAGCGTAGCATCCTAACGTATTCCAATTGCTCGTTGTACGATTCGCCTAAAAAATTATATCCGTGAATATCGTCGATATAGCCATTGCCATCGTCGTCTTTATTGTTGCCGGCCTTTTCCTTGGTGTTGGTCCAAAGAATGCCATCAAGGTCTTCGTGGGCGAGGTCTATGCCCGAATCCAACACGGCGACGATTACCTTGGTTCCTTTTTTATTTTTAATGATTTCATCATAGGCTTTATCGACGCTCATTCCTGGAATGGTATCGGAAACAATGTCTAAGTGGCCCCAATTCTTTTTTTCATCTTCGGTGAGGTCTGAAATTTTAAGCGGTGTCGCATCGATGTTTTCGACGGGAGTGAGAATAAGACCACCACTGCTCGCAGGGCTGGTGCTTCCACATCCGGATAACAGTGTGGCCAAGGAAATAAAAATTAGCGATGTAAGGGTTTTGTGTGTCATAAATGAAATACAGAATTATTTTAAATGGGTATGATTTGGATATATAAACTTAGTTGAAAACTTCATCGAAGGTATACACCCGATCTAAGCGAACCCCTTTTTCGGTCCGTTTTAAGGTGCATAACTGGTTGTGGGCATCGTGTTCAAAAAAAAGATAGTACTGATGATCGACCGCCTCGTTCAAAAAAAGATTTTTTTCTTCCATGGTGATCAACGGCCTCGTGTCATAACTAATGACATAGGGCAACGGAATATGGCCTACCGTAGGGATTAGATCTGCCGTGTAGGCAATCGTCTTCCCCTTATATTTAAATTGAGGCAACATTTGCTTTTCGGTATGGCCATCCACAAAACGGATGTCGAAACCTAACGGCGAGTTGGAAAGGTAATTTTCTTCGGTACGCTCAATAAATTTCAATTGACCACTTTCCTGCATTGGAAGGAGATTTTCGGTCAAGAACGAAGCTTTCTCCCTGGGGTTGGGTTGGGTGGCCCATTGCCAATGGGGTTCATTCGACCAGAAACGGGCGTTCTTGAACGCAGGCTCGTACCCAGTGCGGTCCTTATTCCATTGAATGGCACCACCACAATGGTCGAAATGCAAGTGGGTCAGAAAGACATCGGTAATCTCATCCCTACAAAAACCATGTTTTTTCAAAGAGGTATCGGTATCGAAGGATCCCCAACGATGGTAATAGCCAAAAAAGGTGTCGGACTGCTTATCTCCCATGCCCGTATCCACCAAAATCAACCGGTCGCCATCCTCGATTAAAAGACTTCTGGCGGCAATATCGATTAGGTTATTGCCATCTGCCGGGTTTGTTCTTTGCCAAATGGTTTTTGGTACAACGCCGAACATGGCACCACCGTCTAACTTAAAATTACCGGTTTCTATAGGATAAATGGTCATTAAAAAATTTGAATAGCGCGCAAATTAATAAATGTAGCGACCATTTAGATCGGACTTTGCTGTTTTTTAACAGTTTGAAATCAGCATTGCGTTATGCAACAGTCTATGCAGTTGTTTCCCAAAATAGAGCATGGCCTTGATTTCCAGCACCCCGGAAAGGCGTTCTTTTTTCAATACCATAATCGCGTTGGCGTTCGATTCTATGTGGTAATAGGGGTTACTTTCAAGGAAAAGTACCAGTTCGTCGGTAAATAGATCCTGAATAGCTTTTGGGTGTTCACCGCTTAGGAAAAAACGTTTGTTAAAGTCTGGATGGTTTTTCAAATGGATATCCTGAAACCCTGCCATGCGATACTTAAAATCCAAAAGGCCTTCTTTGTCCAGGGTAAATATAGGAATAGGTTCTTCTAGTTGAATATGAAGAATAGTGGTTTTGACAATCTCTTTGGCGATGAAGGCCCCTTCTGTGAATTCGACATCGAACAGGTGAAACTTTTTAGTCCCATCATATAGGCTATTGTAAAAAAAGGGCACTTTTCGTGTCCTAAAAAAAATGAAGCTGTCCAAAAATGCTGTTTTGCTGGATCTCTTCGGAAAATAGGACCACTC
>JBARCC010000629.1:0-2009 GCA_049793635.1 Maribacter sp.
TGAGACCATAAAATGGATTTATGAGAACAGAATGAAGAGGAGCACATTCATTAATTCTATCGTTCTTTAGTACGAGAAGCTTTTCCGAAAATATTAAGCTCCGAAAGTGTAACTGATGAAGTTGGACAGACATTCATAATAAAAGCACAGATTTAATTCTACAGAAGACCGAGCTGTAAAACGGATTGCTTTTTTCACTACATTCGCTGCGTTATTCAAAATGGGAAAAAAGATTCAAATAGTGATAATGGTAATTACCCTTGGTATTTTTTTAGTGCCAACGAGCGTATGGGCACGTATTGCCCTTTCCCACCCATCTGAAAAAATCAGTTGTGCAGATAGTGCAGAACACTCAAAGAGCGATTGTTGCAAGGGTCATAAAAGCCAAGACAAGAAAGAAAAGGATTGCGATGGAACTTGTGGAAGTATTACCTGCCATTGCCCATCAACCACAATTTTACCAATAAATTATTCTTCAACTTCAGAAGCATCAAATCCTGTTGCTATGGCTGCTTTCAAAAATCTTTGGAACTATGCAAAACAACAGCCAAAACCAGTCTATTTCCAGATTTGGTCTCCACCAAAATTAAGTTAGTACACCTACCTTCACAGCCAAAGCTGTGTGAGATTGAAAACTATATCCTTGTTTTCAAAATTCAAACGTATCAAATAATTTAAATCTTTCATGTATGAAATCAATATTCAACATATTGATAGTGCTATCAGTGGTGCTATCAACAACTTTCGGCTTCGCCCAAATTAAAAACCCAAAAACGGAAACTGTAAAAATTCCCGGTAACTGCGATACGTGCAAATCTGCTATCGAAAATGCGGGAAACCTCACAAATGTGGCCAGCGTTACTTGGAACAAGGACAGTAAAATGGCCAAAATAACCTTCGATTCCGAAAAAACAAATCGGGACGAAATATTAAAACGCATCGCGTTGGCAGGTTATGACAACGACGAATATCTGGCACCGAATGCTGGGTATGCACAACTTGCCGAATGTTGCAAGTACGAAAGTCAGCAAAAGCAGCCCGCAATTGCTATGGACCATACCAAAATGGAGATGGAAACGAATGAACCAATGCAGGAAATGGCGATGCCATCTGGTAAGGAACATTCGGAGATGACAATGCCCGAAATGACGGAAACAAATCCAATGGAAGCCGTGTTCAATAATTATCTTGCTATAAAAGATGCCCTGGTAAAAACCAATGCCACGATAGCGAATGGAAAATCTGCGGAATTGTTGACTATATTGAAAAACTTGAAAACAGAAGCGTTGACGGCGGAAGGGCAAACCGCTGTAACCAAGGTAATGCCATCTTTAATGGAAGCCGCCAAAAGCATTGCAGCAACCAAGGATATTGGCAAGCAACGGGAAACATTCAAGGTTCTGTCAAAATATATGCACGATATAACTTCTTTTTACGATACCAATGAGACCCTTTATTACCAATACTGCCCAATGCAGGATGCCAATTGGTTGAGCAAGGACAAGACCGTTAAAAATCCCTATTATGGTTCTCAAATGTTAAGCTGTGGCTCTACTGTGGAAACTATTGACAATAAAAATTGAATTCAATAAAATTTGATTTTTGATACCAAAATGAAAAAAATTATTATAATAATCCTGTTTCTCGGAACGCTTTCCATAAAGGCACAAAATATAGTGCGCTACGAACTATATGTTCGTGATACCATCGTAAATTTTACGGGTAAGGAAAAACGTGCCATCGCAGTGAACGGACAAATACCAATGCCAACGCTAACGTTCACAGAAGGCGACATTGCCGAAATTTATGTGCACAATGAGTTGGATGAAGAAACAGCCCTGCATTGGCACGGTCTGTTTTTGCCCAATAAGGAAGATGGCGTACCTTACCTTACCCAAATGCCCATTCCGCCGCACACCGTCCATAAATATACCTTCCCAATCATACAGCACGGGACCCATTGGTACCACAGCCATTTTGGGCTTCAGGAACAGATTGGTATGTATGGT
>JBARCC010000630.1:0-9214 GCA_049793635.1 Maribacter sp.
CCTTCAAGGCTGCTGCCGAAAAGAAGGGATATTTACAAAATATCAAAGCCGGTAAGTACCGATTGGGCAAGGGAATGAATAACAATGAACTCGTTAATTCGCTACGAAGCGGAAATATTCCGGTAAAAGTTTCTTTCAACAACCAAGAAACCATTACCGATTTGGCGGGGCGGATCGCAAACCAATTGGAAGCGGATAGCACAAGTCTGGTTAAGGCATTTCGGGACACCGATTTTCTGGAGGCCAACGGATTCAATGAGGCGAACGTTATTTCTCCTTATATCCCCAATAGCTATGAATTCTTTTGGAATACTTCAGCAATCGATTTTAGAGATCGGATGTTAAAAGAGTACCGTCGATTTTGGACAGAGGCACGCCAACAAACAGCAAAAGACTTGGGCCTTAAGCCTAATGAAGTAATAGCGCTCGCCTCCATTGTTCATAAAGAAACGGCCAAGGTCGATGAGCGGCCCACTGTTGCAGGGGTGTATTTGAACCGGTTGAAAAAAAACATGCTTTTGCAGGCAGACCCAACGGTCATTTTTGCCATTAAACGGGAATCGAATAACTTCGATACCCTCATCAAACGGGTTCTGTATAAGGATTTAGTGTTGGATTCCCCATATAATACGTACAAATACCCGGGTTTACCACCAGGACCCATCGCAATGCCCGATATCACAGCGATAGATGCTGTTCTAAATCCAGAAAAGCATGGATATTACTATTTTGTAGCCAATGTTGAAAAATTTGGGTACCACATGTTCGCAGAGACTTTGGCGCAGCACAACCGAAATAAAGAGCAGTACATCCGATGGATAAACCAACAGAAGATTAACAGATAAGTCAATTGTCCGAATTTTAGCACATGTTAACTAAATCTGTATATTTTTAACAGAACCTTCCCAAACTACCATTTTTTCCCATCTACCTTTGGCACAGAAATTTAAGCAGGCAAAAAAGTACACGCCACAAGTCTTAAGAAAAAAAGTATATGAGAAGATGGATATTGATAAGTTGTCCTCTTATTGTGATTTTTATTTTATCCTGTTTCGGGTTCATGCCTTATAAGGTCAAGGTTCCCGAAGGACTTAAAATAAAACAACCTACTTTAGTTTCGTTTCCCAAAAACGAAGCATTTTTTAAAAATTTTGAAATTCAACCCCCATTTTATGGCAGCCAACTCGTCGGTTTTAAGGAAGCTTTGGCTTTCAAGGAATCGCAAGGCAACTATTTTGCCATAAACACCTATGGGTACTTGGGGAAGTACCAGTTCGGGATAAATACCTTAGAGCTGGTCGGTGTTTACAACGGGGCCTATTTTTTAAATAACCCCCAACTTCAGGAGCAAGTTTTTGAAGTGAATCTATCCCGAAATAAATGGATTCTAAGAAGGGACATTCAGCGCTTTGTGGGCACCCATGTCGCAGGCATCGAGATTACCGAATCGGGTATATTAGCGGCCGCGCACCTAGCGGGTCCTGGTAACGTACAATCCTATTTACGGTCTGAAGGCCGAAAGGATATCAATGATGGTTACGGCACAAGCATATCCACTTATATGCGAAAATTCTCTGGATACGATATCTCGATGATATTGCCGATACGGAATCCCAGGATTAAAAGATTTTAACAATAACACATCCAAAAAGAGGCCTCCTAAAGGCCTCTTTTTAAGTTCAGGGTGGCGTCAATTAGTGAAGTAGTTTAAAAACTTAAAGTGTTTTAAAGTATTAATTCGCTCAGGGATGAATTCACAGCACTCTTCAACCTTGGTATTTCTAAGCTTGAATGATAAAAATGGCAGGCCGTTTATGAAGGTCTACATGTTCGCTTTTCCAGCTTTTAGCGGTTTTGGTTTTGATGTACTCGGTAGGCAGGGTAATATCCACAGCAATACAAATGTACGTCGACGGGGCTAAGGTTTTTACCAGTTCTTCAAGCATCTTATTGTTTCGATAAGGAGTTTCTATAAAAATTTGGGATTGTCGCTCCTCCTTAGATTTTCGTTCGAGAAGTTTAAGGTATTTCTTTCGTTCGGCACCTTCTATCGGTAAGTATCCATTAAACGCGAAATTTTGGCCGTTCATACCGCTTGCCATTAGGGCCAGTAGAATTGAGGAAGGTCCGACCAAAGGCACAACTTGAATATTTTTTTCGTGTGCGATATGTACCACCGCCGCACCCGGATCCGCAATACCGGGGCAACCAGCTTCAGAAAGTATGCCAACGTCGTAGCCTGCCATACAGGGACTTAAAAAACTGGGAATCTCCTGTGGTTCGGTAAACTTGTTCAATACCGACAAATGCAAAGAGGGCTGGGATTTTCTAGGACTAACCTTTTTAATGAAATGACGCGCCGTCTTTTCATTCTCAACCACGTAGTGGTCTATTTTTTCTATCGCTTGTTTTATAGAGATTGGCAATACCTCTAATGGAGGTACGTCTCCTAACGTAGAAGGTATCAAATACACCTTTCCCATTTTCCCGTTTTGTCTCATAGTGTTCGTTCTAAACGTTCTGCTATTGCCGTACAGGCATTGTCGATAAGTTGAAACACCATAGTAAAACCTTCCTCGGTATCGTAATAGGGATCGGGGACTTCCTTGATTTCCGAATCAATTTCACTCAATAGCAAGCGCACTTTTTCTGTATCACTTTTGGTTCTTGAAAGACCGATAATGTTTTTGTAATTACTCTTGTCCATGGCGTAGATGATGTCAAACCTGTCAAAATCAGCTACTTCGAATTTTCTACAACGTTGGTGGGCGATGGTTATATCATTTTCGAGCGCTACGCTAATGGATCTCGGGTCTGGAGAATTGCCTACATGAAAGCCCGCGGTACCCGCAGAATCTACCTGTATCTTTCTTGGGTCAACCTTACTTTTGAGAATGCCTTCGGCCAATGGCGACCTACAGATATTTCCAAGGCAGACCATCAATACATTCATCGTAAAGCGGTTTAGGAGAATTTTTTGGTAAGGTCGTCAATGTATTTTCGAAACTGCTTATCCGTTTCGGCAAGATTGTCAACCGTTTTGCAAGCATGTAAAACGGTCGCATGGTCTCTTTTTCCGATTTGTGAGCCAATACTCGCTAAAGAGGCCTTGGTAAACTTTTTGGCGAAGAACATGGCCAGTTGTCTTGCCTGAACGATATGTCTTTTTCTCGTTTTGGATTGCAGTGTGGCAACATCCATCTCAAAATAATCGGATACCACTTTTTGTATGTAATCGATGGAAACTTCCCTTTTGGTATTTTTTACGAATTTCTCGACTACTTGCTGTGCCAACTCAATGGTTACTTCGCGTTTATTGAGGGTAGATTGTGCAATAAGCGAAATGATGGCGCCTTCGAGTTCCCGAATGTTCGTTTTGATATGTTTGGCAACGTATTCGATGATGTCTTCGGGGATTTCGACACCGTCGCGGTATAATTTGTTCTTTAAAATGGAAATACGTGTCTCGTAATCGGGACTTTGTAATTCTGCAGACAATCCCCATTTAAACCTGGATAGTAAACGTTGTTCGATATCCTGCATATCCACAGGTGCCTTATCGGAGGTAAGGATTACTTGTTTTCCATTTTGATGCAAATGGTTGAAAATATGGAAGAACACATCTTGGGTACCTGACTTGCCCGATAAAAACTGAACATCGTCGATAATCAATACATCTATCAATTGATAAAAATGAATGAAATCGTTTCGGGTATTCTTTTTAACGGATTCTATATATTGTTGGGTAAATTTTTCTGCGGATATATACAGTACGGTTCGCTCTGGATATTTATCCTTGATCTCTACGCCGATGGCGTGTGCCAAATGCGTCTTTCCCAGACCAACACCACCAAATACCAATAACGGATTAAATGAAGTACCTCCGGGTTTGTTGGCAACGGCCATTCCCGCAGAGCGGGCAAGTCTATTCGAGTCACCCTCTAAAAAATTATCGAAATTATAATTTGGATTTAATTGGGACTCAATTTTAATATTTCTGATGCCAGGAATCACGAACGGATTTCGCAACTCAGGGTTTTTCGATTTGATGGGAACATCCAGTTCTTGCGCGGCCATGGCGCCTCTGTTGGAACTGGGTATTTTCTCGGTGAACGGTTCTTTGTTACCGTACGTATTTTCCATTCTTATGATGTAGACCAGTTTTGCGGTCTCACCAAGTTCTTTGGTCAATGCTACTTTTAAGAGCTTTACGTAATGCTCTTCCAACCATTCATAAAAAAATTTGCTGGGTACCTGAATGCTCAATGCATTGTCGGTCAACTTTACGGGTTTAATGGGTTCAAACCAGGTCTTGAATGCCTGCGGTTGGATATTATCCTGGATAAATATCAAACAGTTTTTCCAAACGGAATTTGCAGTAACACTCATATTAAAATCACACTATTTATAGGTTAGCCGAAGCTAAAGGCGATTGATTAAGTTCAATCTAGGTTGTTGTTTGTCTTGGGCAAATATGTGAACAATTTATCTAAAAAAAAAATTCATTTACATTGAATTTGACCTTTTTTTTCCTCATGTTCGTTCGCCCAAAGGGGAGTTTTTAAATATATACTTTTTACTTTAGATAAATGCGAACAAATGAAATTTCTTTTCGGGTAAGATATGGAGAAACCGACCAAATGGGCGTGGTCTATCATGGTAACTATGCCCAATATCTTGAGATGGCAAGGGTAGAATGGTTGAGGGTGTTAGGCATTTCTTACAAAAAGATGGAAACTGATGGAATCATGCTTCCGGTAATCCATTTATCGATCGAGTTTATCAAACCGGCACTTTATGATGATTTAATCACGGTAAAGGTTTTTTTGAAAAAGAAGCCCGCGGTTCGAATAGCATTTGATTACGAAATAAAGAACGAAGCAGGAGAATTACTCGCTACCGCCAATACCGTTTTGGTATTTATAGATATGAACAGAAATAGACCCACGAGGTGCCCTGGTTTTCTGTTGGAAAAATTGAATTTTTAAATTGGGATTCTTGGCATTGAAGCGAGGAGGTTAAGACCGAAGGATTAATTTAGGATGCGCCTTGAACACCGCAACTATTTTTTTAAAGTCTTTTTTGGGGATGGAAAGTACGAGTTGGCATTTTAGGTTAAAATCTTGTGACAGTACCTTTAGCTGATGCATTTTTATGAGCCGCATCACCACATCCATTTCTGGGTAGTTGAAAAGGACGGTTAAATGTTGCCGGAGTACTCTTTTTACCACCTGTGCTTCCTCCAAGGTTAACTTTGCCGTTTCTTTATAGGCACTGATCAAACCACCGACTCCCAATTTGGTGCCGCCAAAAATACGCACGACCGCTACCAGGGTATTGGTTACGTCAAAAGACTGTAACTGGCCGTAAATGGGCATTCCGGCTGAATTGTTAGGTTCCCCGTCATCATTGGCCCTGTATAATTTCTGTGCTATGCCCATTTGCCAAGCGTAACACACATGGTTTGCGGACGGGTACGCTTTTTTCAAGGATTCAAGATGTTCCTTGACTTCATCTTCATGGGTTACCGGAAAGCAGTAGCCATAAAAAGTACTCTTACGTTCTTTGTATACGATAGGTCCGACGGGTTTGGAAATGGTGGTGTAGCTGTCCATAAGTATTATAGATCCGAGAGTATCATGATGCTATCGCCCAACGCTACCAGTACGATACTGATGATGGCCAAACCGATTCCGCACCAATTTTTGGTGGACAGTTTTTCTTTGAAAAGAAGGATTCCCAGGAGTGTGGAAAACATGACGATGGCCACATTGTTGATCGTGAACACCGATGCACTGGTCAAGGTAGGATGTTGTAAGGCTTTCAGTAAAAAATAAATGGAAAAGTAGTTGGGTATACCTAATGCCATCCCACCCAATACATTTTTGAAATTGAAGCGTAAAGGTTGACTCCTCGCTTTTATCAATACAAAAATAAAGCCTATGACCGCTGCCGAGGCGAATATGGTCGCTGAAAATAGGGGATATTCGGATGCTTGCATATCCGATTCCTGAAAATAATTGATACTGGTGTCTATGACCCCAGAACCTATAAATACGGATAAGGGCAATAAAAAAGCCCATGTAACGACCTTTACTTTATGTTCCTTTACCGACGCCAGATACACGGCAAGCAGGGCAAGTACGATTCCAATACTTTCAAGTAGGGTCAAGGTTTCCTGATAGAGAATAATACCGAACAGGACCGGAATGACCAGAGACATTTTTGTCGCCACCGAAGCAACGGACACCCCTAGTTTTTGCGAAGTGGCCGCCATCAAATTAAAGATGAGGATGAACAAAAGTCCCAAGGCCAAGGATCCCAAAAACCAATTTTTTTCAGGAATCTCTGCGGGCTTTATGGGTTGCTGATAAAAGATGAGACCCACACTGCAGGCGGTAACGTAATTGACAATGATCGCATAGAGCGTTTGTACCTGAAACCGGGTGAACAGTTTAAAGACAACAAAAATAAGGCTAGAGAAGAGAACGCTCAGTGCTAGATATACCATTTACAAATGCGCTTGAAGTTGCACAATATCTTCCTTGCCAACGTTCAAGTTCCAGCAGCGTATTCCCAAAAGCGAAGCGCTATCGGTGTTCTCTCTCGTATCATCGATAAAAAAGGTATTCTTTGCCTTTAGGTCGTTTTCTAGCAGAACGGTTTCATAGATATCGCTATTGGGTTTGCGCATCTTCATTTCCTGCGAAAGGTAGAATTTTTCAAAACAATTTTTAAAACGTTCAAAACGCTCCATACCCATGGTTGATTTTACCTTTTCAATATGAAGATCGTTGGTGTTGCTCAGCAAGAACAGTCGAAATTTGTTTTCCTTTTTTAAATTTTCAATGAAATTAAATCGATATTCCGGGAAATTGAGAATGATGGAGTTCCACGCTATTTTAATCTGCGACCGTGAGGCTGTGGGAAAAATGACCTTCATTTTATCTAGAAACGCATTGGAAGTGAGCATTCCCATTTCGTAGTCCTTGAACAGATTATTTAATTGCGGAGTTACTCCATCAAATCCAAACTTCGACATTTCCCTTAAAGGAGCCTGCTTGTCTAGATTGATGAAAATATCACCAAAATCGAAGATGATGTTTTTAATCATTTTTTAAAATGGTTAACAGGTCCCCTTGAATATTTTCTTGTTTGACAATAGACCCTTGTAGTGTAGGGGCTTTAATGCCGGAATTAAAACGTGTAGTACCTCTAAAAATACGGGCCTCGTCCCAAAGCCCGGCTTCTATAAAATTACTTAGGGTTTTAGATCCCCCTTCAATAATTAGACTTTGTAGTTGTTCGGCATACAATACATCGCAGATTTGCTGGGGTACATTTTTTGTAAAATCGATACCTCTGTACATTAGACCTTTTTTATACTGGTCTTCATTAGTGATTTCCGTAAAAATGAATGTAGGCTGTCGACCATGGAGCACATGGTAATCTCCGGAAATTTTAAGCGTACGGTCCAGCACGATTCTCGTAGGTGCTTTTCCCGACCAATCCCTTACATTTAGTTGTGGGTTGTCCTCTAAAACCGTGTTCGTTCCAACTAAAATGCCCTGTTCCTCACTTCGCCATTTATGCACCAATTGCCTAGAGGTCGTATTGGTGATCCAATATGGCTTTTTATCATTGCCCCGTTGTTTTTTATCGGGAGCCAGGTATCCGTCTGCCGTTTCGGCCCACTTTAATAGTAGATATGGGCGTTTCTGGTTTATATAGGTCAGAAAGCGTTTGTGGTGTGCTGCACAGGCTTTTTCCAAAACACCGGTAGTGACCTCACATCCTGCCTCTTTTAATTTGGTAATGCCTTTTCCCGCTACTTTACCATGTGGATCGATCAGGCCAATGACGACTTTCGGTATTTGATGATGGATAATCAAATCGGCACACGGCGGCGTTTTGCCAAAGTGGGAGCATGGTTCTAAGGTTACGTAGAGCGTTGCACAATTTAATAACGAGGTATCCTCAACGGAGGCGATGGCGTTTACTTCGGCGTGCGGACCACCATAGGCACTGGTAAAGCCTTCACCGATAATTTTTTCGTTATGCACGATTACACATCCCACCATGGGATTTGGAGCGGTCTGTCCCAATCCATTCTTAGCAATTTCAATGCAACGCAACATGTATTTTTCATCCGTAGAAAGGGAATCGAAATTTAAATGGGCAAGGATTTCAACGTCGGTGGTTTTAATGGACATCAAACTTTAGGTTTTTGCGTATAACACGTATATTCACATTTCAAAAATAGCACTTTAAAACCTATTGTATTTAGCACATATATAGTTATGGAAAAGGTACGTATACGAGAAATCACTAAACAAGATAACGAACAGGTGGCGGAGGTCATTCGGAAAGTATTGGTGGACTTAGGGGTGCCAAAAGTCGGAACCGCCTACGCCGATACCGCATTGGATGCCATGTACGAACAGTATGATAGGCCAAAAGCGATATATTATGTAGTCGAAGAAGGCAGCAAGATATTGGGCTGTGCGGGAATTGCGCAGCTGGACAACTTTGAAGGGAATACCTGCGAGCTTCAGAAGATGTATTTTTTAGAGGAGGCAAGGGGTAGGGGTATCGGGAAGGAAATGATCAGCATTTGCCTAGAAAAAGCGACCGAGTTCGGCTTTGATTCCTGTTATTTGGAGACGATGCCGTATATGGAAGCGGCCCAAAAACTATACACCAAAATGGGATTTGAATATATTGATGCGCCCATGGGAAATACCGGCCATTATTCCTGCCCGGTTTGGATGCTTAAAACCTTATAAATGCTGTTGCGCGAAATCAAAACTATTTTTCATAATGAACTGGACGAACACTATGGGGCCAACGAAGTCTCCAGTTTTTTTTACATGCTGATAGCGCATTATTTTGAAATGGAACGATTTATCTTGGCGATACAGCCCAAATTGGTGGTGGATACACAACAGGAAACCCTGTTATTCAATGCTCTCGCGCAATTGAAACAAGAACGACCCATTCAGCATATTACGGGAAAAGCGCATTTCATGGATTTGGATTTTGAGGTCAATGAGCACGTATTGATCCCCAGACCGGAAACCGAGGAATTGGTGCGATGGGTATTGGATGACGCAACATCGTTCCCCAAGGATGTTTCGATTTTGGATATGGGGACCGGGAGTGGCTGTATTCCGATATCCTTGGCAAAAAATTTGCCCGAAGCAAAAATTAGGGC
>JBARCC010000631.1:0-4724 GCA_049793635.1 Maribacter sp.
GTACCTGTCCGAAGTGCGGCAATGAAGAAGCCTATGGCGATCAATGTGAACAATGCGGTTCTACCTTGAACGCCACCGATTTGATCCATCCGAAATCGACGATAAGCGGAGGCATACCGACGACGAAGGAGACGAAACATTGGTTTTTGCCTTTAAACCGTTATGAGGATTTCCTCAGGAAATGGATTCTAAAAGAACATAAAGAGGATTGGAAACCGAATGTGTACGGACAATGCAAATCATGGATCGATGGCGGGCTCGAACCTAGAGCCGTAACCCGAGATTTGGATTGGGGAATTCCTGTGCCGGTAGAAGGTGGTGAGGGCAAAGTGCTCTATGTTTGGTTCGATGCACCCATTGGCTATATTTCATCGACCAAGGAATGGGCTGCTCGCGAAGGAAAAGACTGGGAACCGTATTGGAAGGACAAAAACACCAAACTCGTGCACTTTATTGGCAAGGATAATATCGTATTTCACTGTATTATTTTCCCTTCGATGTTGAAAGCGGAAGGAAGCTATATTCTTCCTGAAAATGTTCCCGCCAATGAATTTTTGAATTTAGAAGGAAAGAAACTCTCCACCTCAAAAAATTGGGCAGTCTGGTTGCATGAATATCTAGTGGATTTCCCCGACATGCAAGACGCTTTACGCTATACCCTGACCGCAAACGCGCCAGAAAGTAAGGATAACGATTTCACTTGGAAAGATTTTCAGGCGCGCAACAATAACGAACTGGTTGCGATTTTGGGTAATTTTATAAATCGGGTGGTGGTCTTGACCCATAAGTATTATGATGGAAAGGTACCCCAAGCAGGAACATTATCTATAGTAGATTCGGATACGTTGCGCCAGCTACGGCAATTTCCTGCCACGATTTCCAGTTCTGTAGAACGGTACCGCTTTAGGGAAGCGGGCCAAGAATTGATGAACCTGGCCCGTTTGGGCAACAAATATTTGGCCGATGAAGAACCTTGGAAAGTAATCAAGGTCGATGAAGAACGGGTAAAGACCATTATGTCGGTGGCTCTTCAAATCGCGGCCGGACTTGCCGTTTTAAGCGAACCCTTTTTACCGTTTACGGCCGTAAAACTTAAAAAGATGCTCAATGTCACTTCGGCTACGCTCAGTGACCGGGAAACGGCTACGCTCAGTGACCGCCCTTCCGCTGAGCCTGTCCTAAGTGGACAAGACTCGGAGACTGCCCGTAGCCGAACTCTAGGTTGGGATCACGTTTCAACAAATGAACTATTACTCCCTGCAGGTCATCAAATCAATCAAGGAGCACTGTTGTTCAGAAAAATAGAGGACGACGAAATACAAGCGCAATTGGATAAACTGGAAGCCACCAAAAACGAGAACACTTCGGCTACGCTCAGTGCAGGAATACAAAAAGAACTTATGCCCCAAAAAGACACGATTACATTTGATGATTTCTCCAAATTGGATATTCGGGTAGGTACCATTATTGAAGCCGAAAAAATGGCCAAGGCCAAAAAACTTTTGGTCTTAAAGGTGGATACCGGTTTGGATGTGCGCACCATTGTTTCCGGAATTGCGGAGAGCTTTACCCCAGAGGAAATTATAGGCAAAAAAGTAACCGTGTTGATCAATCTTTCCCCGCGCGCGCTGCGTGGTGTAGATAGTGAAGGAATGATTTTGATGACCGAAAACGATAATGGAAAATTGGTATTCGTAAATCCGGATGAAGCGGGAGTCGGGAATGGGTTGACCATTAACTAATCCCTTTAAACTCCACGTCGTTAAGACCTGTTCGCCTTACCAAAAGCGGAATAACACTATAAATCCAATACTATAGCGGCTTATTGTATATGAATCTTATTTCCTACGTTCTTAAAAATTCCCAACTTCCTGAGAAAAGTATTCAAAACACTATTGAACTTTTAAACGAAGACTGTACCATCCCCTTTATTTCTCGGTATCGTAAGGAACGTACTGGAAATTTGGATGAGGTTCAAATAGGGTCCATCGTGCAGTTCAAAGAGCAGTTTGAGGCTTTGGAAAAGCGAAAAAAGACGATTATTAAAGCGGTGGATGAACAAGGGGCGTTGACCCCTGAACTACAGAAAACCTTTGAAACTGTCGAGGACATCGTTCAACTCGAAGACCTATACTTGCCCTTTAAAAAGAGTAAAAAGACCAAGGCGGAGGTAGCGCGCAAGCAAGGGCTAGAGCCGCTGGCCAAAATCATCATGGCACAACGCTCCAAGGATATTAGGGGAATTGCCGCAACCTATCGCTCCAAGGAGGTCAAGAATACCGAAGATGCCTTGGAAGGGGCACGGAACATTATTGCCGAGTGGATCAATGAACGTACCGATGTAAGAACTCAAATAAGAACCCAGCTGGCCCGTTTTGCCATACTTTCCACGAAAGTATCCAAAGCTCAAAAAGAGGATGCTGCGACTGCGCTAGGCACGAGCGAAAAGGCACAAAAGTATCAGGATTATTTTGACTGGAGCGAACCGCTGAACACCTGCCCTTCACACCGGCTACTTGCTATTCTTAGAGCCGAGTCCGAAAAATTCATAAGGGTAAAAATTGAGCTGGAGGAAGAGCGGTTAATAAACCGTATTGAACATAGAATCATTACCGCTAACAACGATTGTGCGGCTCAACTAAAAGTGGCGATTGGCGATGCTTATAAACGATTATTGTACCCATCACTATCGAACGAACTCCTAAAAGCCGCGAAGGAAAAAGCGGATGATGAGGCGATAGGCGTGTTTTCAAAAAACCTGCGACAATTATTATTGGGGGCACCTTTGGGCGAAAAACGTATTCTTGCCATCGATCCTGGTTTTAAATCGGGCTGTAAAGTGGTCTGCTTGGATGCTCAGGGCAATCTTGTCCATAATGAGACGCTCTATCCCCACCCACCACAAAACGACATGGGCGGTGCCATCAAGAAATTGAGCTCATTGGCCAATGCGTACAAGATCCAAGCGATTGCCATCGGTAACGGAACGGCCTCTAGGGAAACGGAACGATTGGTGAAAAAAGTAATTTTCAATTCTCCGTTAGAAGTATTTGTGGTAAGCGAGGCCGGCGCCTCTATCTATTCCGCCTCCAAAATTGCACGTGACGAGTTTCCGAACTACGATGTAACGGTTCGGGGGGCGGTATCTATAGGAAGGCGCTTGGCGGACCCTTTGGCGGAACTAGTGAAAATCGACCCAAAATCTATTGGTGTCGGGCAATACCAGCATGATGTCGACCAGACCAAATTGAAAAAAGCGTTGGATATTGCGATAGAAAGCTGTGTAAATTCCGTGGGTGTGAATATCAATACCGCTAGTATCCCGCTGTTGAGTTATGTATCGGGTATAGGCCCCAAATTGGCCGAGAATATCGTTTCCCTCAGAATAGAAAGAGGTGCTTTCAAGAGTAGGACGGAAATTATGCAAGTACCGCGCTTGGGCGATAAGGCCTTTGAGCAAGGTGCGGCATTTTTACGCATCAAGAACGCTGAGAATCCGTTGGACGATTCTGCCGTGCATCCAGAAAGTTATAATATCGTCGAGAAAATGGCGAAGGACAAGAAAATTGAAATCACCTCCTTGATCGGGAACAGAACACTGTTAAAAGAAATAGACCTTCGTAACTACACGTCGAACACCGTTGGTCTACCAACCCTGGAAGATATTCGTTCAGAACTCGAAAAACCAGGTCTCGACCGCAGGGAAAAAGCAAAGGTGTTCACCTTTGACCCGAAGATCACCTCCATAACCGATTTGCATGAAGGCCATGTACTACCAGGAATCGTGAACAACATTACCAATTTTGGTTGTTTTGTGGATATCGGCATTAAGGAAAGTGGGCTTGTTCATGTCTCTAACCTATCGGATTCTTTTGTCAAGGATGTCAACGAATACGTTCATTTGCATCAGCAAGTCATTGTAAAAGTCTTACAGGTAGATGTTCCCAGAAAACGCATTCAGCTGAAGCTCCAAAGGAAATAACTATCGCTGTTAGAGGTTTGGCGCCAAACGTTTAATCCCAATCGTTTAGCGTATTGCGTATTGCGTAACGTAAACTAGCTCGGGGCACGCCCATGGGGCATTGAAAGGCAAATCATATTTTACCACGACCCCAGTGTAGCAGCATTTAAATCTCGATTATCGAACAAATGTTCAAAACAGCTCAACTGTGATCAATTCTGCGCCCTGAACAACCGGTCGTTAATGCTTCTTCCCAGACCCGCCTCAGGAAACCGCTCTGCTAGAATAAGGTCCAGTCCCATGGCATCCAACGTATGCAATGCTGCGAACAGTCCCTGTGCTGCCATTTCCAAGTTTTTATCCTTCGATAATACGATTACCCTTTCTGCATTTGGAAACGCATCCTCATAAAAAGATAGAATTCCCACTTTCTTATTGGGATTAAGGGATAGCATTTCCGTCAAGTTATCGCAAATCCTTAGGGGTGTTTTCGGCGCGTAATGCTTCAATGACATCCCGGGGGCTTGGGGAGTCGTTTCATTTTCGGTAATCAAGATGACGCTCCCTACAATCGCCTCGATCGCTTCCACCGAAATCCCGCCTTTGCGATAGATGATCGGTGTTTCCCCATCAAAACCGACGATGGTAGATTCCAATCCTACTTGGCAAGTGCCGCCGTCTAGAATTGCGGGTATTCGGTCCCCAAAATAGTGTTCCACATGTGCTGCAGAGGTCGGGCTGACCCGCGTGGAAGGATTTGCAC